>CAZOIX010000360.1:0-4983 GCA_964579685.1 uncultured Mycobacterium sp. | reverse complement strand
CGAGGAGCTGCGGCGGGTGCTGCCCGCGCCGCCGGCGAGCAAGCAGCGACTGCGCATCTCGATGTGCACACAGTCCATTTCGCGCGACGCGAGCCCGGAGATCCGCGAGCTGACGGTGAAGGCCGCTGCGCTCCTGGAGGAACTGGGCCACCAGGTGACCGAGATTCGGAATCCCGTGCCGGCCCGCTTCAAGGACGATTTCCTGGCCTACTGGTCGTTTCTGGCGTTCGCCGTGGTTCGGGGCGGCCGTCGGATGTTCGGTCCCAGCTTCGATCGCACGCGCCTGGACAACATCACGCTCGGGCTGGACCGCAGGGCCGTCCGCAATCTGCACAAGGTGCCCATGGCGATCCGCAGGCTTGCTGCGTCACACGGTCTCACCGCGAAACTCGGTGCCCAGTTCGACGCAATGCTGATGCCCACCCTCGCCGAGGTTGTTCCGCCGATCGGTTATCTCGACCCCACGCAGGACTTCGACACGGTGATGGATCAACTCGTCGACTGGGCGGCGTTCACCCCGCTACAGAACGCGACCGGCGATCCCGCGATCTCGTTGCCGCTCGCCCAATCGTCCACCGGTCTGCCGGTGGGCATGATGCTGTCGAGTCCGCGGGGACACGAAGCCCGCCTGCTTGGCCTGGCCTACGAACTGGAAGAGGCGCGTCCCTGGCCGCGTATCCAGTCATGACATGTGGGGGCTTCGGCGACCGCGACGACGGAATCCGTTGCGCGCGCGACACATCGCCGTAACCGGAGCGCGTCCGAGTTAACGCCGGGGACATTCGACGCGGCGGTTGCTGAAACTTTTCGGGCTGACCATCGCATGTTGTGGAGACTATTGCGCCCACATCTGTTCGATCACCGGCGATCGCCACCTCCAAAGGGAACACCTTCGGGTGTCTTGTGCGGTTCGCGCTGGCCAACATCCGCCGGCGCCCTGAGCGGTTCCTGTTGTCTGTGTTGGGAATTGCGCTGGCCATCGCGGCGGTGACCGTCGTGCGCACCGTGTCGGCGAGCTTCGCGATCACCGGCGCTGATTCCGTGAGCGACGTGCTCGGTGGCGCACAGCTGTGGGTGGTGCCCGCCGCCGGGGTGCATTACGACAGCGATGCGGAGGCGTTGGTCGCCGACGGCCCAGCTCCGGTGATCACCATCCCGCCGGGCTGGTCGGCTATCCGGGTACCGTCGGGGCTGACACAGATCGACGGTCAAACGGTATCGCTTCGCGGCAGTAGCGAGATACCCAGCGGTGACGCTGTTTTGGGCTCGGCGGTCGCAGAACAACTGGGCGTACAGAGCGGCGACCATGTGGATGTCGGCGGCCGGAGCCTGCTCGTCCGTGTCGATGGAAGCGGCCAGTCGATTCGTGTCGCCACGCCGCTGGCCCGATCGATTGTCGGCGACAACGGCTGGTGGATCGTGTTCGCGCCGCCGGGCGACGAGAAGCGCCGTGACCTGGCTCAGATGTTCGGCACCGCAGTCGGTCTGAGCTCGACTGCCGATCCCTCGGTCGCGCCCGATCCCCACGGCCATGGCCTGATCTATGACACCGTCGGGGGGACCGGGCCGCTCGGCTTCGAGCAGAAGTTCTCGGCGCTGTTCTCCGGCGAGGTCACCAGTTCCACCCTCGGTCTGATCTCGACCATCGGCCTGGGCCTCGGGTTCGTGATCGCGGTATCGTCCTTCCTCGCCGCCGTGCACGAGCGGCGCCGTGAATTCGGCATCATGTCCAGCATCGGCCTTGCTGACGAGGTGCTGTACTTCTTCCTCGTCGAGTCCGTGATGGTGTTTCTTGCCGCATACCTGCTGGGCGTACTTGGTGCGGGAGTGGCTGTCGCGCTGGTCATTCCCTCCATTGCGACGCCGATTGCGTGGCTGCAGGCTGCGGGCATGGTGGCCGTATTCCTTCCGGCAATGGCGATCGTCTGCGCATTGGTCCCGGTGCACCGCCTACTGCAGCAACGACCCGTCTCACTACTGGGGGATCGCTGATGAGCGCTTGCGCGAAGAAGGGGGTGTGCTGATGCTGCGGATGGGTGTGTCGTACGGGTGGTTGTCGGCGCGTCGACGGGCCCGCGAGATGCTGCTTCCCGCCATCACGACTGCGACGGGCGCGTTCCTGGTGGTGATGGTGTTCGGAATGTCGGAGGGGATCCGCGCCCAGTCCGCATCGCTGGGACACGCCGATGAGATCGGTCGCGCCGTGGTGCTCATCGCGATCACCGTGCTGTTGGTGGGTGTCGTCGAAGTCGCGGTGGCATCCACGCGCACGATCGGACAACGGACCCGGGAACTGGGCGTGCTCAGCGCAAACGGCGTACCGCGCAAGCCGGTGGTGGCGGCGCTGTTGGTCGAGCCGATGGTGGCGGCGTTGGCGGGAGCAGTCCTCGGTGCCGCATTGGCCACGATCGCCGGAATCTCCTGTAGTGCAGTTGGTTTGTTCGAGACTCCAGTCTCCGGATCGGGCCTGATGCTCGGTGCAGCGCTCGCTGTGGGCGTCAGCGTGGTGGCCGCGCTGGCGACGAGTATCGCCCCGACGTGGAGCGCCGCGTCCCGACCGCCGATCCGATCACTGACGGCAGGAGGGTGACCGAATGACAGCGATCGAAGACAAGGCCGACGTCGGGGATGCCGCGACGGATCCGCCCCTGGTGATCGAGGTCGCCGATGTGTGGAAGCTGCACAAACTCGGCGACGAAGTGGTCAAGGCGTTGGTTGCGGCCGAATTGCAGGTAACGGTGGGGGAATTCGTCTGTCTGATGGGCCCCAGTGGCAGCGGGAAGTCGACACTGCTCAACATCATCGGCGGCCTGGACCGGCCGACCAAGGGCACCGTGAAGGTTGCGGGACGCGACACCGCGACGCTGACCGAGAGCCAGTTCGCCGCGTTGCGGCATGACACGATCGGGTTCATCTTCCAGAGCTACAACCTGATCCCGTTCCTGTCGGCGGTGGAGAACGTCGAATTGCCCCTGATGTTCGAACCATACGATCGAAAAGCGCTGCGCAAGAGAGCGTTGGACCTACTCGACCTGGTGGGTCTGAGCCACCGCGTGCACCATCAGCCGACGAAGATGTCCGGCGGTGAGCAGCAACGCACGGCCATCGCGCGCTCGCTGATCAGTAGTCCCACGCTGGTACTCGCCGACGAGCCCACGGCCAACCTCGATCACCGCACCGGCGAGACGGTCGTGCGGATGCTGCGCGACCTGTGCTCCACACTCGGCGTCACCGTTGTCGCCAGCACTCACGATCCCACGGTGGCCGACGAAGCGAGCCGTGTCGTCCGGATGAAAGACGGACAAATCATCAACTGATCCAACGAGATTGGGAGTCCAGCATGACTCAGGAACTCGAGGCGACCCGACCGTCGGACCGCGACAAGTTCATGGCGGCCGAGCTTGTCCCTGAGCAGGTCCTGCCGAAGGTGATGGGCACATACGGCCTCATCGCCATCTATGTGTTCATCATCTGTTGGCTGACCGGCTCATCGGTGATGGCGGCCGGGGGCTGGACCGCCATCCCGATGTGGGTGCTGGGAATCCTGACCTTCCTGGTGCCCGCCGGTATGGCCGTCGTCGAACTGGGCAACCTGTGGCCTGGTCAAGGTGGCGTCTACATATGGGCGACGCGAACGATGGGGGAGACCTGGGGCTTCATCGGCGGCTACCTGTCGTGGATACCGGTGATCCTCAACGCGGCCAGCTCACCGGCCATCATCCTGCAGTTCATGCTCTTGGCGTTCCACGCCGAACTCGGTCTGACGTTGAGCATCATCCTTCAGTTGGTGATCCTCTGGGGCGTCATCGGCCTGGCACTGGCCAAGCTCGCCGCCAACCAGCGGGTCATGAACGTCACGTTCGTCGTCTACGGAATCCTGACGGCAGTCATCTTCATCTCCGGGGTTGTCTATGCGGTGAGGTACGGCTCGGGCACGCCGTTCAGCTGGCATGCCGCCACCGTTCCGGACTTCGCCGGAGCGGGGTTCCTCTACGGCACCGTGCTGCTGTACCTGCTCGGGGTGGAGACGCCCTACAACATGGGTGCGGAGTTCCTGTCCGTGCGTAAGAGCGGTCCCAAGATGGTGTGGTGGGGGTCGGCGGCCCTGGTGGCCATCTACCTTCTCACCACGCTGGGCACGATGATGGTGCTGCCGTCTGACGAGATCGACCCGGTGACCGGCGTCATCGGCATGCTGGGCACGGCCGCGCCCGCGGGTGTGATGGAATTGGCCGCGATCGTCCTCGCCCTCATCGTGTTCGTCGCGCTGATGACCTATCAGGTGGCGTATTCCCGACTGATCTTCGTCTCCGGTCTGGAACGACACCTTCCCCGGCTCTTCACCCATCTGAATCCGCGGACCCGCAACCCGGTCACCGCGGTGCTGATCCAGGGCGTGCTCTCGTCGCTGATCCTCGTCGGCCTGTACTCGCAGGCCAGCATGGCCAATGTGACGGTGTTCCTCCAGGGCGGTCTGTCGACCGTGTGGTTGATCTCCGGATTCTTCTTCCTCATCCCCGTCGTGATCGCGCGCAAGAAGTACGCCGATCGCTATGAGAAGGAACAGTTCTGGCGTATTCCCGGCGGCATGGTCGGGGTCTGGATCGCCGTCGTCGTCGGCACGCTGGGCACCATCGGCGGTATCTACTACTCGTTCGCCAAGTCCTGGATCTCCGACGTTCCGGACAGCACCTGGATGATGTGGACCGGTGGCATCTCACTGGGCATGGTTGCCCTGGGCGTGGTCGTGTACATCTTCGGCCGCCGCGCTGCCCACAAGACGTCAGCGGATGACGCATTGGCCCACCTCGCCGTACTCGATCTCACGAAGGAGGCTGAGTCGAAATGACAATGGACAGTACGGTACTGCGCGCAGACCAGGTCGGCGGCGGTACCCGATACCCGCTCGACCCGCTGAGCGGGGACGAGATCGAGACTGCGGCCGCTGTCGTCACCGATTCCGAATATGCGACTCCCACACTG
>CAZOIX010000359.1:0-5000 GCA_964579685.1 uncultured Mycobacterium sp. | reverse complement strand
CGGATCTGCCACCCGAGCACCGACCGGCCGGAACCGGGCACGCCGAGCTTCAGCCCGATCGCCGACCACGCCGAGAGCAGGCGCAGCCGGACGCTGGCCGGTGCGTCCTCCAGCACCACCCGCATCCACTCTTCGGCTCGACGGCTCTGCGGCGCAGCAATATTCACGACGAACGCATCGCTGTAGTCGATACGGTCGAGTGTGCTCGACGACCTGACGACAGTGTCAGGCGTCATCTGGCGGACTCGGGATTCGCCGGCTTCAGTGTCGATCATTCGGTACCTGCCTTCCTTTCGGCGCATGTGGGTGCGTTGACCTGCCCGCGCCAGGCGCGACCGAGATCGCGCAGCATCAGCGGGTAGACGAGCAGGTGGCGAAACGGTGCTATCGCGGCCAGATAGGCGAGACCGAGTGCGCCGTTGGGCCGCACGAGAACAGCCAGCTGTCCGCGGAAACCGTGTGATACGTCGCGAACCCAGCCGATGTGCAGTACGCCATGGACCGTCTGGTTGGCGATTTCCATCGCGAACTCGTCATCGGTCAGATACAGCGGGCTGAACGGATACCGGCCTGAGGCGAGAGGCGCCGGGGTGTCGCGCAGGTCGGCGGGCAGTCGGTCGCGAAGCGTCTCGACGCGTGCTCCCAATCCGGTTGCCGGGCGGTCGAGGCCGAATACCCGCCCGATGGCCCATCTGGCGGCGAACAGCGCCCGCACCACGCGGGAGGATTGCTGCGGGTCGAAGGTCGACCACAAGTCGACCAGCTTCGCGAAGTCGTCCGCACCACCCGGCGTGGGCAATGCCCAGACGTCGAGAACCTGAAAGTCCTTGGTGATCGCATGGATTCGCCACGGATGCGCAAAATGCTCGCCGCGGCCGACCTCCGTGGAACCAAACATACAGTACTGTATGCTTGACTGAGCGAAGTAGTCAAGCCCAATCCATGGGAGAACGAATGGTCGCCCGAACCCGCACACCGCGGAGCACCTGGATCGACGCAGGCCTGGAGGCGCTCGCCGCGGGCGGCCCCGATGCGGTGCGGGTGGACCTGCTCGCGAAGGCACTCGAGGTCACCCGCGGCGGCTTCTACCACCACTTCGAGAGCAGGGCGGCGTTTCTCGACGCACTCCTCGACACCTGGGAGCACCGAAGCACCGACGAGGTCCTCGACCGCGTGGAGGCCGAGGGGGGCGACGCCAGGGACAAGGTGCGCAGGGCGGGCATGCTCACCTTCTCCAAGGCCCTGCTGCCGATCGACCTCGCCGTGCGCGACTGGGCACGACGCGACAAGGCGGTGGGCCGACGGCTGCGGCGGGTCGACAACCGGCGCATGGAGTATCTGCGCGCCCTCATCGGAACCTTCACCGATGATGCCGACGACGTCGAGGCGCGCGGCCTGCTTGCGTTCTCATTGGCCATCGGCAGTCACTTCATCGCCGCCGACCACCCGGGGAGCAACCGACAACAGGTGCTCGAACGCGCGACCAGGCAACTGCTGTCGTGACTAGACCGCGCTGACCGCGACCGACACCGCTTCGATCCTGGCTGGAACATGCTTGTGCCAGGGCGTGCCGGCGTATGCGTCACGCCAATCGCTGGACGTCAGCGCATTCGGCGCCACGCCGGGGACGTGGGCATGACCGTCGCCGTCGACGAAATCGAGACCGAAACCATTGGGCAGCGAGGCGTGCCCTGCAAGCATCGCCTCGCTGATCTCGACACTCGCTTCAGCGCTGCCTGCCGCGGTGGTGATGCGTGCCCGCCCACCGTGGACCAGGCCGAGCGCCTCGGCGTCCTCGAGGCTGACACGTAGGGCGCCGTCGGCGTCGCGCTTGCGCCAGGTCGGATCGCGGAAGATGTCGTTGGCGGTGTAGGCGCGACGTTCACCCGCAGACAACACGATCGGGAAATCGGGTGTCGTGAAACGTGGTTGGGCGTCCGAGAGTGCGCGGATCTCGTCGAGCATCTCCGGCATGTCCAGTGCGATCTTACGATCGGCATGGGTGATCAGGGCGAAGTCGTCTTCGTACTCATGCACCGTGAACGTGACACCGGAACGGCTGGACAGGATCGCGTCGAACAGTGCATTGCCGTCGCTGTGTCCGGCCCGCCGCACCGCCTCGGGGTAGGTCATGGCCGCCTTCTGGGCGAGTCCCCACAACGCGGCCGCACCCCAGAGTCCTTCGGGCAGAGTCGGGCCCAGGGTTTCGTACAACACGAAGGGGAGTACCTTGCCCAGCATCGGACTGGCGCCGACCGCCTGCAGGAACGCCGCGGTGAAGGCGTCGCGACCCTCGCTTGCGGCGCGGCGCAACGGTTCGAGGTCGGCCTCGTCGACCACGCCCAAGGCCCGCATCAAGCGGGCCCAGATCTCGGGCTCGGGAAGGGTGCCGTCGAGCGGCTCCATCAATCGATGCCGCAAATGGAAGGTGTTGTGCGGGAATTCGAGGTTGAAGAACGTCGACTCCGCCTTCTCGTACTGCGAAGCGGCGGGCAGTACGTAGTGAGCCAGCCGGGCGGTTTCGGTCATCGCGACGTCGATCACCACCATCAGCTCAAGTGAGCGGAACGCTTCGTGGCACGCGTTGGAATCCGCAAGTGAATGAGCGGGATTGCTGCTCTCGACGATCATCGCGCGAAAGCGGTCCGGGTGATCGCCCAGCATCTCCTGCGGTATGACGTTGCTGGGGATCAGTCCACCGACGATCGGGGCGCCGGTGACCGGGGTGCGCCCCACGTCGGGAGTATGGCGAAACAGCGGACCGAACGACGAATGCAGATGCTGGGCACCGCGTTTGGCGAAGTTCCCGGTCAAGATCCACAGCAGCTTGTTGAGATAGGAGCATAGGGTGCTGTTGGGCGCCTGCTGGATGCCCAGATCCTCGAACACCGACACGCTTGCCGCGGTGCCGATGCGCCGTGCGGCGGCACGAATGAGCTCCTCGTCGACTCCACACCGCAGTGCGTAGTCGCCGACGTCGACGGTGCGCAAGACCTCCAGAACGGGTTCGACACCGGTGACGTGCTCGGCGAGAAAGGCACTGTCGCACAGATCTTCCTGCACCACGACGGCGGCCAGCGCCGCCAGCACCCAGGCATCGGTGCCCGGGCGCACCCG
This sequence comes from uncultured Mycobacterium sp., assembly GCA_964579685.1. Lineage (GTDB taxonomy): Bacteria > Actinomycetota > Actinomycetes > Mycobacteriales > Mycobacteriaceae > Mycobacterium. The sequence continues at coordinate 1,883 of CAZOIX010000359.1, read as the reverse complement.
CAGGTGCATATCGGCCATCTTGGCGGTGTCGGTGATCACCGGATCGATGACGATCATGGAGCGTTTCGGATCCTTGGCGATCTCGTTGAGCACCGTTCGTGCCCGCGGGAAGCTCTGCGACATCCACGGGTTCTTGCCGATGAACACCGAGACTTCGGCGTGCTCGAATTCCCCTCGGGTGTGGCCGCCGTAGAGGTGGGCATCGACCCACGCCTCACCCGTTTTCTCCTGCGCGAGGGCATTGGAGCGGTAGTGCGAGCCGAGTGCCTTGAGGAAGGCACCGCTGTACGCACCACCGAGATGGTTGCCCTGTCCGCCGCCTCCGTAGTAGAAGATCTTGTCGCCGCCGTAGTCCTCGGCGATGCGCTTGAACCCCGCTGCGATCTCGGCAATCGCTGTGTCCCAATCGATTTCCTCATAGCTGCCGTCGGGACGTCGGCGCATCGGGGAAGTCAGGCGACTGCGGTTGTTCTGGTAGTGATCCAGTCGCAGCGCCTTGTTGCACGTATAGCCCTGCGACGCGGGATGCTCCTTGTCGCCGCGGATCTTGGCCAGCTTGCGACCGTCGAGCTGGACGACGATGCCGCAGTTGCACTCACACAGAATGCAGGCGGTCGACTGCCATTCCTCCACCATCATCGGGACTTCCTTTCCGGGGTCTCGGCCAGCACGAGGGCGCGCAACTGGCCATGGACGAGATCGAGGGCCTTGACATCTCGGGACGCGCGCGCCACCACGATCGCGCCTTCGAACGACGTGGTCGTCAGCATGGCGAGCTCGGCGGCACGCTGCTCCGGCACACCGTCGGAGACGAGCCGGGCGGCGATCAGGTCGGTCCACGACGTAAAGGCGGCGGCGGCGCGCTCGATCACCGCGGTGGCCGCCTCGGGCTTGTCTGGGTCGCCTGCCTCCACGCTCACCGCGACCACGGGGCAGCCGGCGCGGAAGTCGCTGTTCAGCAACTGCTTTCGTTAGTCCCCGAAGAGTTCGTCCAGTGCGTCCACAGCCGACGCAGCCTTCGCGATCTTGGCGGCGACGAATTCGGCGGCGAAGTCGATCGCCTCGCACAACAGTTGGGTACGCCCGCCTGGGAAGTAGTGGTACGCAGAGCCGCGCGGGGCGCCGCTGTGCTCCAGCACGTCGGCGATGGCGGTCGGATGCGCGCCGCGCTCGCGAATGAGGAGCGCCGCGGATCTGACCATCCGCTCGCGGTGGCTTGGCACGACTGAAGTCCTCCGTTCGGCTATGTATGTCACCTTACATAATCGCGGGGCGAAAGCCAGCCTCGGCGAGAGACAAGCCGGATCAGGCAGCCAGCGTCAGCCAGACGGCCAGAAAGCCCGTCATGCTCACGACACAAAAGAGGTGGTCGCGGCACACGGTGCGGGCCAAGCGCGACTGTGCGATCGCATCGCCGGTGCGGGCGCCGAGTCGTATGGCGTTGCGGACCGTCCGTCCCGCTGCAAGCGCGATCGGGGCAACAGCGAGCACCGCGGTGACCGCGATCAGCCAGACCGGGTCATTGCCGCCGACGAACCGCAGGGTCAACGTGACCAGCAAGATCGCCATCACCAGCGCGATGAGATGACCCATCGGTCGCGACGTGGTGGTGGCGCGGCGGTAGTACGCGGCGATCGACGCCAGCACCGGCTCGGGAAGCTCGTCGGTACCACGGTGGCGCAGGACCTGGCTGTCGAACATCAGGTCCATCCATAGGACGGCGATGAGAAAGCCCGCGCAGGCGGCTGGAATCAGACGCACGCGGTCGCACCGCGAATCACACGGACGCCGCCTCGTTGATCTCGTTGAGCGTGCTGGTCGCCTCGAGGTATTCCTGCACCCACCGCTCGATCACCGCCGAGGACTTCTCCACCTTGGTGAAC
>CAZOIX010000358.1:0-5013 GCA_964579685.1 uncultured Mycobacterium sp. | reverse complement strand
AGCCCCCAGGTCGCCAGGCCCAGGGTGAGGGCCAGCAGCAGGCCGCCGACGACATCGACCTTCTCGGGTGTTTCGGATTTCAGGCGCGACGGCAGGCTGAAGTGGATCATCACCATGGCGATGACGGCCAACGGCACGTTGACCCAGAACACCGCCTGCCAATGGTGGAACACCCAGACCAGTGCGATGCCGTAGATCGGGCCGAGCACGCTGCCCAGTTCCTGGGCGGCACCGACGCCGCCCAGCACCGCCGCGCGGTTGCGGCTGGTCCACAGATCGGCGGCGAGCGCCAGGGTGACCGGTAGCAACGCGCCGCTGGCAATGCCCTGGATCAGCCGGCCGATGACGAGGATATCGAGGTCGGTGGACATCGCCGTGACCACAGAGCCGACGGCGAAACCGGCAAGGCTGGCTTGCAGCAACAACTTTCGGCCGAACCGGTCCGATGCCCGGCCCAGGAGCGGCATCGCGGCGATGTAGCCGAGCAGATAGACGGTGACGATCGGCGTGACCCGCTGGATCTGGTTCACGCCGATGCCGATGTCGTACATGATGTCGCGAATGATGGTGATCACGACATACGTGTCGAGGGCGCCGAGCAGCACTGCGAGGCTGCCCGCGCTGATCGCGACGCGCCGACCGGAGGTCACGGGCGCGACGGCTTCGGCCGCGGTGGGCATCAGACCGCCGGCTTGGTGACCGTCACGGGCTTACCCCAGTCCGACAACGTCATCGTCAGGCTGGTGTCCTGTTTGGGTTCCAACTTGGCTTGCACCAGTTCGTGATTGCCCTCCTCGGCAATCCAGGCGGTGCCGGGCACCGGACCGGTGGCCCCGACCTGCGGAACGATCTTGTTCACGGCGTCGGTGCTGACGGTTCCTGTCACACGAACGGTCTTGACCCCGTTGATGGTCTCGCGGCCCTCGGCCTTGGGATCGGAGAAGCTGGACAGCACGTTGGCCAGACCTTTATCCGGTGACAGCAGCACCGAGGCGTCATAGATATCGGCGGCGGGCCCGAAGTCCTGGAAGGTGCCCGCCGTGATGGCGCCGTACAGGATGCCGTCCACGACGACGAAGCTGACGCCTTCCAGCCGCTGGCCCAGGAACAGGATGTTGGCCTTGCCCGAAGCGGCGACGGCGGGCTTGGTGGTCAGATCGGCCTCGAGCGTCTCGATCGGAAATTCCGGGATGTCACCCTGCACCGTGAGAAGGAGATGCACGCTGGTCTGGCCCTTGGTGGTCTCGGCGGACTGCTTCAGCAGCGTCGCGGCGTCGGGCAGGTTCTTGTTGTCCTCGGAGCCGGAGCACCCTGCGAGCAGAGCGGCGGCAGTGAAAAGGGCGGCGAGGATCGCCAGGAGGCGGGTCTGCATGACTTGCATCGTAGAGGGTCGGCCCGCGTGGACAGGGCGGCCGGGCGCGGGTCGACGTGGAAATGTAGCTGCTGAGCTGCTCTTTCGGCATCGTCTGCGGGAGCAGCCGGCTGTCCAGGGATTAGTCTTGCGGCGTGTTCACCGGAATTGTCGAAGAAATGGGTGAAGTCGTCGGTAGGGAGGACCTCGGCGATTCCGCTCGGCTCGCCATCCGAGGACCCGTCGTCACCTCCGACGCCGGGCACGGGGACTCGATTGCGGTGAACGGGGTATGCCTGACCGTAGTCGAGGTGCGTCCCGACGGGGCGTTCACCGCCGACGTCATGGGCGAGACGTTGAACAGGTCCAGCCTGCGCGGAGTCGGCGTGGGAAGTCGGGTCAATCTGGAGCGCGCCGCCGCGGTGAACAGCCGCCTCGGCGGTCATATCGTGCAGGGCCACGTCGACGGCACCGGCCATGTGATTGCGCGCACACCCGAACAGCATTGGGAAGTGGTACGGATCGCACTGCCGATGTCTCTCACGCGGTATGTGGTCGAGAAGGGATCGATCACCGTCGACGGGGTGTCGCTGACGGTCTCCGCAGTGGGGCACGACTGGTTCGAGATCTCCCTGATCCCGACGACGCTCGAGCTCACGACGCTGGGCCGGGCCCACGTGGGCATGTCGGTCAACCTGGAGGTCGACATCATCGCCAAATATGTCGAACGGTTGTTGGACGCCAAAGACGGCACCATCGACGCCTCGGGGGATTGACCGAAATCCCAGGTCAGGGGAGCGGCAATAAGACTTGGGCGCCGGTGGTTCATACTGATGTGGTGACGAGGCTGGACTCCGTGGAGCGGGCGGTTGCCGACATCGCCGCGGGTAAGGCCGTGGTGGTCATCGATGACGAGGATCGCGAGAACGAAGGCGATCTGATTTTCGCCGCCGAGAAGGCAACTCCGGAGCTCGTGGCGTTCATGGTGAGGTACACGTCGGGGTATCTCTGCGTCCCCCTCGACGGTGCGATCTGCGACAGATTGGGCCTACTGCCCATGTATGCGGTCAACCAGGACAAGCACGGCACCGCCTACACCGTCACCGTGGATGCGAAAAAGGGTGTGGGAACCGGTATTTCGGCTTCCGACCGCGCGACGACGATGAAGTTGCTCGCCGACCCGGCCAGCGTCGCCGACGATTTCACCCGGCCCGGCCACGTAGTCCCTCTGCGCGCCAAGGACGGTGGCGTGTTGCGCCGTCCCGGCCACACCGAGGCCGCCGTCGATCTGGCCCGGCTCGCCGGCTTGCAGCCCGCGGGCGCGATCTGCGAGATCGTCAGCCAAAAGGACGAGGGCGCCATGGCGCAGACCGATGAGCTGCGGGTCTTTGCCGACGAGCATGACCTGGCTCTCATCTCGATCGCCGACCTCATCGAATGGCGTCGTAAACACGAGAAGCACATCGAGCGCATCGCCGAGGCCCGCATCCCGACCCGGCACGGGGAATTTCGCGCCGTCGGCTACAGCAGCATCTACGAAGACGTCGAGCATGTGGCGCTGGTGCGTGGCGACATCTCGGGGGCACACGGCGACGGGCACGACGTCCTTGTGCGGGTGCACTCGGAATGCCTGACCGGTGACGTGTTCGGCTCCCGGCGCTGCGACTGCGGCCCACAGCTGGACGCCGCATTGGCGATGGTGGCCAGAGAAGGTCGCGGTGTCGTGTTGTACATGCGCGGGCACGAGGGCCGCGGCATCGGACTGATGCACAAGCTGCAGGCCTATCAGTTGCAGGACGCCGGCGAGGACACGGTGGACGCCAACCTGAAATTGGGGTTGCCCGCCGACGCGCGTGACTACGGTATCGGCGCACAGATTCTCGTCGACCTCGGCGTGCGGTCGATGCGGCTGCTGACCAACAATCCGGCCAAGCGCGTCGGTCTGGACGGCTACGGTCTGCACATCATCGAACGTGTTCCGCTGCCGGTGCGCGCCAACGCGGAGAACATCCGGTATCTGATGACCAAGCGCGACCGGATGGGCCACGACCTCATCGGCCTGGACGAATACCACGAAGCCGTGACCATGGACTCGTACGAAGAGGGTGTCTACCTCCTCGGTGATCGCACCCCGCCCGAGCGTGACCTCGGCGGAGCCCTGTGAGTCCTGCCGCAGGCGTCCCGGATCTTCCTGCGCTCGACGCCGCGGGATTGAGACTGGGCATCGTCGCCAGCACATGGCACGAGACGATCTGCAACGCGCTGCTCGACGGCGCACGCAAAGTCGCCGCCGACGCCGGGATCGATAATCCGACGGTGGTGCGCGTATTGGGTGCCATCGAAATTCCCGTCGTGGCACAGGCATTGGCTGCCGGACACGATGCGGTGGTCGCGCTGGGCGTGGTGATACGCGGGGAGACGCCGCACTTCGACTACGTCTGCGACGCCGTCACGCAGGGACTGACCCGGGTGTCGCTGGACTCCTCGACGCCGGTCGCCAACGGCGTGCTGACCACGAATACCGAGCACCAGGCCCTGGATCGCGCCGGGCTGCCGGACTCGGCAGAGGACAAGGGCGCGCAGGCCGCCGCGGCGGCGATATCCACCGCGCTGACGCTGCGAGACCTGCGCTCATGAACGACTGGGATGCGCAGATACGCCCCCACCTCACACCGTATTTCGCCTACGGCGCGGCGGTGCTGATCCTGGCCGCACACATCACCGTCGGCGCACTGCTGAAGATCTCATCGACCGGAGTCATCTTTCAGACCGCCGATCAGGTGGCGATCGCCATGCTGGGCGTCGTCTTCGCGGGGGTGGTACTGCTGTTCACGCGTCCGCGGCTGCGTGTCGGCCCTCAGGGGATCGCCGTGCGGAACTTGTTGACCTACAGGCTGATTCCGTGGTCGGATGTCGTCGACGTGTCGTTCCATCCCGGTGCTCGCTGGGCGCGCGTCGATCTCGCCGACGATGAGTACGTTCCGGTGCTGGCGATCCAGGCGGTCGACAAGGACCGTGCGGTTGCCGCGATGGACACCGTTCGCACACTTCTCGAGCGCTACAAGGCGATCAACTCACGCTGAGTGTCATTGCGACTTCGTCGCGGGATCCGGCCTTGCCGCCCGGCGTCGCATCGCAGAATCCCAAGCTCCGGTAGACAGCACGCGCCGCCGCATTGTCGGATGCCACCCGCAACCTGATGGTCTGCACCCGTTGGTCGCGGGCCCAGTCCACCGCGGCGGCCACCAGGGGCCGGGCCAATCCGCGCCCTCGTGCGACCGGATCCAGCCACAGCGAGTAGATGTACACGGTGTCCGGGTTCTCCCGCTGCGCCGCGATCAATCCGACGGGACGATCGCCGACCAGCGCCGCGAACTGCGCGTGATCCCGTAGCCGACGCCGCCATTGGGCCGCGGTGAAGATGGCCTCTTTCTGATACTGCGGATCCTTTTCGCCAAGGGAGTCGGACAAGGCCCGTAGCCGGATTGTGGCGAAGATCCTCCAGTCGGCCTCGGTTAGGCGCGCGACCTTCGCCGTCACCTGGAGTCGCCCATCACCAGCCCCTCGCGGCGAGGATCCGCGACACCGAGCAGGCCGGCGTCGTCGCGAACGACGGCCGACAATCCGCTCGACTGGGCGGACCGGTCGACCTGGTGTCCGAG
>CAZOIX010000357.1:0-5023 GCA_964579685.1 uncultured Mycobacterium sp. | reverse complement strand
TAAGTGTCAGCGATGTCCCGAGACATATGTGTCAGCGATGTCCCGAGACACCACACAGCGCTCAGCGCACTGAAACGCACACGAATCGCGGGAACGTCCGAGCGCCGGAAAGCGTTGATGCTGCAATGCGGCTTTCTGTCCTAGATCTCGTCCCCGTACGCACTGACCAGTCCACATCGGATGCGCTGGCGGCCTCGACCGCCCTGGCGCAGACGGCCGACCGGCTGGGTTACACCCGCTACTGGGTCGCCGAACACCACAACATGCCCTCGGTCGCGGCGACCAGCCCGCCGGTGGTCATCGCCCATCTGGCCGCACACACCACACAGCTTCGGCTGGGCTCGGGCGGAGTCATGCTGCCCAACCACGCGCCGCTGGCCGTCGCAGAGCAGTTCGCGCTCCTGGAGGCCGCACACCCGGGGCGTATCGACCTGGGCATCGGACGTGCGCCCGGTTCGGATCCGGTGACGTCGATAGCGCTGCGCGGTGCCGCGGGTCGTGACGATCGGGACATCGAGGCGTTCCCCGAGTATCTCGACGATGTCGTCGCGCTGATGAGCGCGCAGGGTGTGCGCGTGCCGATCCCGAACCAGCATTACGTGCTGAAGGCCACGCCTGCCGCGGTGACGGAGCCGAAGCTCTGGCTGCTGGGGTCGTCGATGTACTCGGCGCACCTGGCCGCGGCGAAGGGCCTGCCGTATGTATTCGCCCACCACTTCTCGGGCCAGGGCACCGCCGAGGCGCTTGCGGTGTACCGGTCGGAGTTCCGGCCCAGCGACCTGGCGTCCGAACCCCTGACGTTCCTCACCGTCAACGCGGTGGTCGCCGAAACACACGACGAGGCAATGGCCCTGGCGCTGCCGAATCTGCAGATGATGGCGCGGCTGCGGACGGGCCAGCCGCTCGGCGCGCTGGATCTCGTCGAGGATGCCCAATCCGCGGTACTCAGTCCGCACGCAGCGCACATCACCGAAGCGGTCCTGCGTCGTTCCGTCGTCGGGTCACCGACTGAGGCGGCCCAGCAGATTCGTGCGCTGGCCGACGAGTTCAGCGTCGACGAGGTGATGGTCAGCCCGGCCGCCTCGGCGCGGCGTGGCACTGACCCCGCGACCGCGCCCGCGCGCGAGGCGACGCTGGAATTGCTGGCCAAAGAGCTCTTCTAGTCAGGACTTTGGCGTCAAGGCAACGACGGCGATCGGACGCGTCGTCTTCTCCTGATAAGCCGTGTACCGTCCGCTGTTGTTCTCATCGGCGATCGTGAAAAGCCTGGTGTAGTCGGCGTCGTCGGGTCCCACGATTCGCGCTGTGACCGGAAACCGCTTGCGCCCGACGTTGATCTCGACGTCGGGGTGCGCCCGCAAATTGTGGTACCAGGCCGGATAGCGTTTCGCGCCCGCATTCGACGCGACGACCAGATAGTTCTCACCGTCGCGGGCGTAGGTCAGCGAATTCGTCCTGGCCGCACCCGTTTTCGCTCCGACGGAACGCAACAACAGGTTCGGTGGTGCACCGGGCAGCCGGTGCCCTATCCAGCCGTTGCTGGCCTGATAGATCTTGTCGTGGATGCTGAGCACTTTCAGTACCGCCCGCTGGGCACGTGACGTCACGGCTCACCCCTCCTGCGGAGTCGCGTCGAGTTTTGTCAGCGCCTCGCGAAGGAGGCGTCCGGACTCCTCACGGTCCGGGTCGCGCCGCAGCAGCATGCCTTTCGCGAAGGACAGCTTGTCGCCGCTCTGCCGTGGCAGGACGTGCAAGTGGATGTGGAACACGCTCTGAAAGGCGGCCTTCCCGTCGTTGATGACGACGTTGTTGCCGTCGGCGTGCAGACCGGACACCCGTGCGGCCTGCGCGATCCGCTGCCCGATGCCCACCATCGCGGCGACGGTTTGTGGCGGGGTGTCGGTCAGGTCGACGGTGTGCTGCTTGGGGATCACCAGGGTGTGGCCGCGGGTGAACGGCCGGATGTCCAGGAGTGCCAGGTAGTCGTCGTCTTCGTAGATCTTGATGGCCGGAGCATCGCCGGCGACGATCGCGCAGAACACACAGGGCATTCCGCCACGTTAGCGGTTCGCCTGCTCAGCCCGGGCACGCCTCGTAGCCTGACGGCGGAGGTATCACATGGACGATCGCGAAATCGCCTTCGCAGGCGCCACGCAGCAGGCCCGCATGCTGGCGGACGGAACCGTCACCGCACCCGCGCTGGTCGATGTGTACCTCGATCGGATCGCCCGCCTCGATCCCGAATTGCGGGCCTATCGCGTGGTGCTCGCCGACAGAGCTCGGGAGCAGGCCGCCGACGCCCAGGCTCGCCTGGACGCCGGTGAACGATTGCCGCTGCTCGGTGTGCCGATAGCGATCAAGGACGACGTCGACGTCGCGGGGGAGGTGACGACCTACGGATCCGCGGCTCACGGCCCTGCTCGAACTGCCGACGCCGAGGTGGTCCGGCGGCTCCGCGATGCGGGCGCGGTCATCATCGGAAAGACCGCTGTGCCCGAGATGACGCTGTGGTCGTTCGCCGAGACGCTCGCATTCGGCGCGACGAGGAATCCGTGGAACACCGACTATGCCCCGGGTGGCAGCAGCGCCGGAAGCGGCGCCGCAGTGGCCGCGGGACTGGCACCGATGGCGTTGGGGTCGGACGGCATGGGGTCGATCCGGATTCCGTCGACGTGGTGTGGGCTGTTCGGGCTCAAGCCGCAGCGCGACCGGGTCCCCCTGGCGCCCCACGACGATGCCTGGAACGGGTTGACCGTCAACGGGCCGCTGGCGCGAAGCGTGGAAGACGCTGCGTTGTTCCTCGACGTGACGTGTGACGAGACCGGCTTTGTCGCTGCGGCGGGACGACAACCGGGGCGCCTGCGAATTGCCTTGAGCACCAAGGTGCCTGCGGGAGTGGTCACCCGAGTAGGCGCCCACCAGCGGGCAGCGGTTCAGGAATCGGCAACGTTACTGCGTGAGCTTGGACATCAGGTCGTCGTGCGCGACCCCGACTATCCGCCGACCGCGATCGCCCATGCGCTGTCCCGGTACTTCCGCGGGGCCCATGACGATGTCGCGACGCTGCCCCGGCCGGAGCGGTTGGAACCGCGCACCAGGAACTTCGCCCGGATCGGTGGGCTGATCTCCGACGCGCGGATGAACCGGATCAGGGCGACCGAAAGTCAACTCACCGAACGCATCATGTCGATCTACGACGATGTGGACGTTGTCATCACGCCGGGCACCGCGTTGGGTCCGTCTCGCATCGGCGCCTACCAGCGGCGCGGTGCGCTCACGACGCTGACGCTGGTCGCCGCCAGGGTGCCGTTTCAGGCGTTGTTCAACGTGACAGGCCAGCCGGCCGCCGTCGTCCCCTGGGGATTCGACGGGAACGGCATACCCACGTCGATCCAGCTGGTGGGCCGTCCGTTCGACGAGGCGACGTTGTTGTCGCTCGCCGCGCAGATCGAGAAAGCGCGACCGTGGGCGGACCGCCGTCCACCGGTCTCCTAGTGCTCGGTGAGGGCGTGGCGCCAGGCCGCCAGCTTGTCGTCGTATCGCATGGTTTGGGCCGGGCTCGTCGACGGCAGCCGCCGATGGCGCATCCCGTCAGCGAGCCGGCCGAAACGGTGGAAGTTCTTCTCCGCGGCAGCGCCATTGAACAACACCCGCGTGATACCGGCATGATCGGTGAAAAGCTGGCCAAAGTCGTTGGGAACCATGCTGTCCGGCTCCACCGCCGAGTCCAGACTGCCTGCGCGGCGACACGATTTGAGCACGTCCCATACCGCGATGCCGTGGGCGATCAGCGCGGCACTTCGGACGTCGTACGGATCGTCGGCGGCGAACCCGAAGAGCTCTCCGGTGATTCGCCAGAACGCGTTGCGGGGATTGCCGTAGTACTGCCCCGACGTCACAGACATCACGCTGAGCATGTTGCCGAGGATCAGCGTGTGCGCCCCCTCGCCGACGATCGGCGGAAGTCCGTGAACCGTCGGCGCCGTCATGGGGCGACTATCGCACGCACCCGCGATATACCTTGAGCCGGTGGCCGAAGATTTCGACATCGAGGCGTCCGGGCTGCTCGACGGCCTCGAGGGCGACGCCCGAACCGAGCGGGCTGACCTCGTCGACTGGCTGCTGGGTGAGGGCTTCACCGTCGAACAGATCAACGCGTCGTTCATGCCGATGCTGCTCGCGGCCCGCCGGGTGCTCGGCGAGGACGGCACATTCGTGTCGGCGCGCGAGACCTGCGAGAAGACCGGAATCGACCTGGAGTTGCTCCAGCGCCTGCAACGCGCGATCGGCTTGCCGGCCGTCGACGATCCCGACGCCGCGGTCCTCTCGCGCGCCGACGCCGAGGCCGCGGCCTACGGGCAGCACTTCATCGAATTGGGTATCGAGCCCGATGAACTCGTGCTGATCACCCGGCTCCTCGCCGATGGCCTTTCGCGAGCCGCCGAAGCCATGCGCTATGCGGGCCTGGCGACCGTCCTCGACCCGACGGCGAGCGAGCTGACCGTGGCCAAGAGTGCCGAATTACTGATACGCGAGGTTGCGCCGTTGCTCGGCCCCATGATCCAGGAAATGCTGCGACTTCAGCTGCGGCACATCATGGAGACCGAGGCCATCAGTGCATCGGAACGGGCGGAGGGCCAACGTCTTCCCGGCGCGCGGCTGGTGAGCATTGCGTTCGCCGACCTGGTCGGGTTCACCCGGCTCGGGGAAGTGGTGCCGCCCGAGGAACTCGAAGGGCTTGCTCACCGGCTGGCCGATCTCGCGCACGAGGTCGCCATCCCGCCTGTGCGTTTCATCAAGACCATCGGCGACGAAGTCATGCTCGTCAGTCCCGATCCGGTGCTGCTGTTGGAGGCCGTGATGACGTTGGTCGACACGACGGACGGCGACGACGAATTCCCACGCGTCCGGGCGGGCATGGCGACCGGCATGGCGGTGAGCCGGGCCGGCGACTGGTTCGGCAGCCCGGTGAATCTGGCCAGTCGAGTGACCAGTGCCGCCCGCCCGGGCTCGGTTCTGGTGT
>CAZOIX010000356.1:0-5027 GCA_964579685.1 uncultured Mycobacterium sp. | reverse complement strand
CTGCAGGTCAAGACGGTCTTGGCGTCGCGCGCCATCACTGCGGCCTTCCCCGAGGTTCACAGCATCGGCGGTGTGCGGCCCGATGCGCTGCCGTGGCATCCCAACGGCTTGGCGCTCGACGTGATGATCCCCAACCCCGGCACCGCCCAGGGCATCGCGCTCGGCAACGAGATCGTCGACTATGTGCTGCGCAACGCATCCCGGTTCGGTATGCAGGACGCCATCTGGCGCGGTGTCTACTACACCCCCAACGGGGCGCAACGAGGCGGCGGCTACGGCCACTACGACCACGTTCACGTCACCACCACCGGCGGCGGATACCCCACCGGCAACGAGAACTACTACCGCTGAACCGAGGCCCTCACGGGCGGAACGTCACCCCACCGTCGACGCTGATCGTCTGGGCGGTGATGAAGCTGCCGTCGTCAGAGAGCAGCAGCGCACCCAGTGCGGCGACGTCGTCGGGATTACCGAAGCGCGACTTGATCATCTGACGCGCCCGGGTCTGCTCGACGATGCCGTCGGGAATCCACTGTTCATCGAACTTGTAATGCCAGATCAGGCCTGGGGCAATGGCATTGGCACGGATGCCCTTCGGACCGTACTTGCGGGCGATGTGGCGCATCAACGCCAGCTCCGCCGCCTTGCTCATCGCGTAGGAGACGCGGCTGCCCGCGCCGTTGTAGGCGTCGATGGACGCAGTGAACACGATCGACCCGCCGCCCGCATCGATCATCGGTGGGATCGCGTGCTTGGCGCAGATCACGAAACCGCGTGTGTTCACGCGCATCACCTCGTCGAATGCCTCCAGCGGGAGCTCGACGACGCCGCCGGGCACATGCGCGTCGGCGGCGTTGGTGAAGTTGACGTGGATCCCGTCGAGACGGCCGAACTCCTGCACCGCCAGCCTGACGATCGAGATGACCGACTCTTCGTCGGCGCCGTCCAATGCGACACCCAGCACCCGGTCGGGGCCGACCTCGGCGACGACGCGCGACACCGTCTCGCCATCGAGGTCGCCGACAACGAGTCTCGCCCCCTCGTCGGCATACCGGCGCGCAAGGCCGTTCCCGATCCCGCCGAGTCCGGCGACAATGACGACCTTGTTCTCCAGCAGTCCCGACACGACAGACATATTGCCCGTATCGTTTCGCCAGCTGCAATTTTCGGAGGCTCAGGTGGCGGGCACGACGTTCGGGCGTTACCGGTTGGTCGAGTTGCTCGGCCGGGGCGGGATGGGCGACGTCTGGCGTGCGTACGACACGGTGACCGACCGCGTGGTGGCCGTGAAAGTCCTGCCAGCGCATCTGGCCGACGATCAGACGTTCCAGGAACGATTCCGTCGGGAGGCGCGGGCTGCGGCCGGGCTCAACAACCCCCACGTCGTGCCGATCCACGACTTCGGTGAGATCGACGGCCGCCTGTTCGTGGATATGAGGCTCATCGAGGGCGAGGATCTCGGCACGCTGATCGCCTCGGGTCCGCTGGCACCCCAACGCGCCATCAAGATCATCGAACAGGTCGCCCTCGCATTGTTCGCCGCCCACCGGATCGGACTGGTGCACCGCGACGTCAAACCGTCGAACATCCTCGTCACCGAGGACGACTTCGCTTACCTGATCGACTTCGGCATCGCCCGCACGGCGGGGGAAGCGGGGCTTACCGACACCGGAGCCGCGGTGGGCACCTGGGCGTACATGGCCCCTGAGCGATTCTCGACCGGGACGGCCGACGCCCGCGCAGACGTCTATGCGCTCACCTGTGTTCTGTACGAAGCTCTTACCGGTGAATCCCCTTTTCCGGGAAGGACGCTCGAGCAGATCGCCACCGCCCATATGCTCACGCCTCCTCCCAAGCCGTCGGTGATGCGGCCGCAGGTTCCCCAGGCGATGGATCAGGTCATCACGACCGGCATGGCCAAGGATCCCGACCAGCGTTACGCCTCGACAAAGGATCTCGCCAACGCTGCCCGCGCGGCCGTCGGCGAGGACCCGAACAGAACACAAGCCGCGCCGCCACCGTGGCCGTCATCGGGGCCGCCGACCCAGCAGCTGAACCAGCCCGGTCCCACGATGGCGGGCCGGCCGCCGGAGCCCACCGAACGTCTGCAGCGGCCCGACCCGGCGACGTTGGCCGCCGCGACTCAGTACCGGACGCCGGAACCGCCCGCGCCGTCGGGGCCACCGTCGAGACGACGCAGAAACATCCTGCTGGGTGGGGCCGCCGCCCTCATCGTGGTGATCGTCGCAGTCGTTGCCACGTTCGCGTTCACCGGTGACCCCGACTCCCCGGAGCGCGGTAGCGCATCCTCCCCGTCCCCGGCCCCGCCGTCGACACCGCCGGAAGAGCCTGCGGGGCCGATGTTCACCGGTGCCCAACCGTGTACCGCCGACATCTCCGCTGCGCCGACGTCCGACCGCAGCGACGCGATCATCGGCATGCTCAGTGCGGCGGGCGGATGGGGGACCGACAACAGGTTCCAGATCGACTTCTCCAACGCGATCTTCTTCGCCGACGGCAGCACGCCGCAGATGCAGGTGGTCGGTACCGAGGACTACTGCGGCGGGGGCCCGGACTGTGACGCGGTGCCGGCCCAGATGCCGGTGCCGGAGAACGCCAACATCGGTGGCTCCGCCGACCTTCAGTGCGATCCCACGGGCAACACCGAGGGCCAGGGTGACTGCCAACTGCTCGTCGTCGACCGCGATGCCGGCAAGCTCTACGAGACCTACCAGTCGACCAAGGACGGCGACGACATCAAGGCCCAGGCGTTCTTCATCTGGGACCTGAACACGGAGTACCCGGACAACCTGCGTGGCGACCAATGCACGAGTGCGGACGCGGGCGGATTCCCGATCGCCGCGATGACCCCCACCGCCGACGAAGTCGCTTCGGGCTCAATCGATCACGCGATCCGGTTCATCCTGCCCAACGACCGGATGAGGGCAGGTGTTTACGTGCATCCGGCCAGCCACCCCGGTGGCCCCGAGAGCACCGACCCCGACGCACCGCCTTTCGGTGTGCGGTTCAGGTTGAGGGCCGATTTCGACGAGTCGGGATACACCGACCCGCAGAAGGTGGTGATCACGGCACTCAAGACCCACGGGATGCTGCTGGCCGACGGCGGCGACGTGCCGCTCACCTTCGCCGACGATCGGACCAGCACTGCCAAATGGGCCGATCTGGGCATCGCCGCAGATACCTTCAACGCGATCACACCCGAAGCCTTCGAGGTCGTCGAGCTCGGAACCGACGTGCCGCTGACCTACGATTGCGTCCGTAACCCCTGACCGGTCAATGGTTTTCGGGGATCACACGCGCAAGGCGGTGAAAGGCTCGAATGGCAGGTTGCGCACGACGAACCACGCCGTCACGAGGACCATGGTCACGGTCGCGGCCCAGCGGTGGTGCTGCCAGCCTGAGATGGTGCGGCCGACGACGCGGCCATAAGTCCATACGCCGTAGGCGACGAAGAGAAATGCCAGTGCCACAAGGGCGAGAGCGTTGAACCGCAGCGCCGACAGGACGTCGAAGTGCAGCAGCGAGTAGATCATTCGGAGCGTGCCACAGCCCGGACAATCGATGCCCAGAAGGGCTTTCGTCGGGCAGACCGGAAGAAAGCCACCCGGTGTCGTCGGATCGCCTGCCCAGATCACCGCACACGCACCCGCCGCCGCGACGCCCACCAGAAGTGGGCCGCCGAGGCGGACGGGCACGCCGTGCCGAAGCTGTGTGGAAATCAGTATGTCGTTGTCTCTGTGGAGAAGTCCATGTTGACGGCACCGACGGCCATCAGGATGCCGTAGATGACGAGCAGGACGATGCCGATGATGAGGCTCCACATCGCCCACTTCTTGGCCGAGTCGGACGCCGCCTGTGCCTCGGCGTACCGGCCAGAGGCCCAGAGGCCGTTGACCTGGCTCGCCTTGACGATCGCGACGACGCCGAACGGGAGACAGCAGAACAGTGTCGTGAGAATGGCGAACACCAGATGCGTGCTTGGCTGCGCGCCTTGCGGTTGCGGAGGCGGGTAGTTGCCAGGCGGGGGTTGGGTCATCGTCGTCTTCCTTGTCAAGGCCGTTAGGACGGAAAAGCGGTCATAACGGTACCGGAGAGAAGTCCCGAAATACGCGAAAATCAAGATCAATAATGTGCGGAGGACCGATGTCCAAATACCAGCGCCTACCAGCGATTTTTGAGCACCGCGGAGTGCCCGGAAACGTCCCAGGGGTAGCTTGGCGGCATGACCACGTCGCCGCCGTCGGACCCCGATTACCCGCAGATGGCCGCGGCTCGTGGCCGCATCGAACCGGCGCCGCGGCGGGTCCGTGGATTCCTGGGCTCCGAGGTGGTGTTCGACACGACTGCGGCGCGCTACGTGTGGGAGGTTCCGTATTACCCGCAGTACTACATACCGATCGCAGATGTGCGCGCCGATGCCCTGCGCGAGGTCGCGGGGGCGAAGCGATTCGATGACGGTCCCTTCGCCGGGCTGGTGCGGTTCCGGTGGGACACGCTTGACTGGTTCGAGGAGGACGAGCCGATCCACGGACATCCGCGGAATCCTTACGCGCGGGTGGATGCGCTGCGTTCGCACCGCCACATCACGGTCGCATTGGAGGGTGTGGAGTTGGCCGAGACCCGCAGTCCGGTATTGCTATTCGAAACCGGACTGCCGACCCGTTACTACATCGATCGCACCGACGTGGCATTCGAGCATCTCGAGCCCTCGACCACCCAGACGCTGTGCCCCTACAAGGGAGTCACGTCGGGCTATTGGTCGGTGCGCATCGCGGACACGGTGCACGCCGACCTCGCCTGGACCTACGAGACACCGCTGCCTGCGGTGGCGCCGATCGCGAACATGATCGCGTTCTATAACGAGAAGGTCGATATCACCGTCGACGGGGTTGAATTATCGCGGCCCGAAACACATTTCAGCTGAAGAGGGCTATCCGGCACGGCACAAGGCCACCGCGGTGATGTCATCGTCGGCGACCATGTCAGCGGCGTGAGCGCACAGGAAG
>CAZOIX010000355.1:0-5037 GCA_964579685.1 uncultured Mycobacterium sp. | reverse complement strand
TGTCTTTCGCGGTGAACAACGCGTTGATGGTGGTGGCCGTCGCCCCCGAGCGCAGAATGCCGTGGAAGGCGACCGCGAATCCCGAACTGTTCGGTGACAGCAGGCCGACGACATCGCCGACGCCGATGCCCCTGCCGGTCAGTGCCCCGGCGAACGCGTCGACGCGGTCGATCATTTCGCGGTAGGTGGTCTGCCTACCGGACTTCGCGTCGACCAGGGCGATCCGGTCGAGGTCGGTCTCGTCGATGCGATCGAACAGGAAGTCGTAGACGCTGGCGGAGGGAATGTCGACTTCGGGGAAGGGACTCGCGAAGCTCATGGCTCCGATCGAACCACGGCCCGGGACTCATTTGGTCAGGCTTCGTCCAGCCGCCCGATGAGCTTCTTCGGCGCGACCAACCGATACGACGCGTCGACCAATTCGCTGACCTCGTCCCAGTCGATGTTCTTCGTCGCGGTCAGATCCAGACCGAGCCAGCCCGACGGTCCCAGGTAGGCGGGGAAGAAAAACCGGCGATCCTGCGTGAGGGCCCGGCGGTCGCTCTCGTCCACCTTGACCATGATCGAGTGCGGGTACTGGAGGTAGTCGCCGCCCTTGATCTGGGGTTTGACGCTGCCGCCGTACATGACGAACATCTTGGTGACGAAGAACGCCGGTCTGCCGTGCGACACCTTCTCGAAAGCCTCGGGAAAGCCGAGGGCGACCGTGCGCACCTTCGCCAGCACCGGGTCGTCCTCGCGGAACATGATCGGGTGCGGCATGAACTTCAGGTTATCCGCTTCGCGTGACGTGTCCGGGCGTGTCCGGGGCCTCCGCTAGCCTGCCAGGGTGAGCCCGAAGGCAACCCCTGACCCGAAGACCACACTGGCCGAACAGTCCGAGGATGCTCCCGACGCCGACCTGCGTCGCCGCTGGCAGGAGCTCGCCGACGAGGTGCGCGATCATCAGTTCCGCTACTACGTCCGCGATGCCCCGATCATCTCCGACGCCGCGTTCGACAAGCTGCTGCGTGAACTGCAGGCGCTCGAAGACGGCCACCCGGAACTGCGCACCCCCGATTCGCCGACGCAGCTGGTCGGCGGCGCCGGCTTCGCCACCGACTTCACCTCGGCAGATCATCTGGAACGGATGCTCTCGCTGGACAACGTGTTCACCCCCGACGAGCTGGCAGCCTGGGCCGTGCGTACGAAGGGTGAGATCGGTGATGACGCCCATTACCTCTGCGAGCTCAAGATCGACGGGGTCGCGCTGGCGCTGGTGTATCGCGACGGCCGACTGGAGCGCGCCGCCACTCGTGGCGACGGTCGCACCGGCGAGGACGTCACGCTGAATGCGCGCACCATCGATGACATTCCCGAAAAGCTCATCGGCACAAAGGAATTCCCGACTCCGAAGATTCTCGAAGTGCGCGGCGAGGTGTTCTTCCGCGTCGCCGACTTCGAGGAGCTCAACGCGGGCCTGGTCGCAGAGGGCAAGCCGCCGTTCGCCAATCCGCGTAACAGCGCGGCCGGTTCGCTGCGCCAGAAGAACCCCGCCGTCACCGCGCGCCGCAGGCTACGGATGATCTGCCACGGTCTCGGCCGCACAGACGGTTTCGGCCCCGAGAGCCTGCACGACGCCTACCTCGCGCTCCAGGCGTGGGGCCTGCCGGTGTCCGATCACACCGCCAGAGTCCAGGGCATCGACGCCGTCACCGAGCACATCGCCTACTGGGGCGAGCACCGCCACGATGTCGACCACGAAATCGACGGTGTGGTAGTCAAAGTCGACGAAATCGCGCTGCAGCGGCGCCTCGGCTCCACTTCACGGGCACCGCGGTGGGCGATTGCCTACAAGTATCCGCCGGAGGAGGCGACCACCAAGCTGCTCGACATCAGGGTCAATGTCGGCCGCACCGGCCGGGTCACCCCGTTCGCGTTCATGGAGCCCGTGAAGGTGGCGGGCTCCACCGTCAGCCAGGCGACGCTGCACAACGCCTCGGAGGTGGTACGCAAGGGCGTGCTGATCGGCGACACCGTGGTGATCCGCAAGGCAGGCGATGTGATTCCCGAGGTGCTCGGGCCCGTTGTGGACCTTCGCGACGGCTCCGAACGCGAATTCGAGATGCCCACAACGTGTCCCGAATGTGGCACCACCCTCGCCCCCGCGAAGGAAGGTGATGCCGACATCCGCTGTCCCAATTCGCGGTCGTGCCCGGCGCAGTTGCGCGAGCGCGTGTTCCACGTCGCGGGGCGTGGTGCGTTCGACATCGAGGGCCTCGGCTACGAGGCGGCCGTCGCACTGCTGCAGGCGGGTGTCATCACCGACGAAGGCGACCTGTTCACGATCGGCAGCCCCGATCTGTTGCGTACGGACCTGTTCAAGACCAAGGACGGCAGCCTCTCGGCCAACGGCAAGCGGCTCCTGGTGAACCTGCACGAGGCGAAGTCGAAACCACTGTGGCGAGTGCTGGTCGCGCTCTCGATCCGCCATGTCGGGCCGACGGCGGCCCGGGCCCTGGCCACCGAGTACGGCACGCTCGACGCGATCATGGCCGCGTCGGAGGAGGAACTCGCGGTCGTCGAAGGGGTGGGCCCGACGATCGCGGCCGCGGTCACCGAGTGGTTCACCGTGGACTGGCATCGCGCGATCGTCGACAAATGGCGTGCGGCCGGTGTGCGCATGGCCGATGAACGCGACGCCAGTGTCGAGCGGACACTGGAGGGCCTGTCGATCGTGGTTACCGGATCGTTGACCGGGTACTCCCGCGACGAAGCGAAAGAAGCCATCGTCGCGCGGGGCGGCAAGGCCGTCGGCTCGGTGTCGAAGAAGACGGCCTACGTCGTGGCCGGCGATTCACCCGGTTCGAAGTACGACAAGGCCGTCGAACTCGGTGTCCCGGTCCTCGACGAGGCCGGGTTCACCCGGCTGCTGGAGAGCGGCCCCGACGGCGTCTGACCGCGCCTCAGCGCAGAATCGTCGCGACGATGCCGGCGAGATATCCCAGGCGCGCCACTTCCGACGGCCGGAACAGCGGGCCGCCGGGCCGGCCCAGCACCACGGCGATGGTGGAATTGCCGAGGGGAGCCGCAGCCAACGTGGTGTCCATGTCGCGCCACAGTTGCGGCACCCAGTCGGCCGCCCCGTCCAGCGCTTCGGCGTGCTCCAGCGGTAGCCAGGGCGTCTCGGCGGCCCGGGTCTCGGGAGCGCCGTGGGACCCGACCACGCGCCCGGGGCCAGACTCTGTGAGCCGGATCACGGTGCACCACCCGACGCGCAAGACGCGTGGCGATTCGTCGGCGAGAACCTGCAGCTTTTTCGGCCCGTCCGCCGCGGCGATGTGGTCGATGAGTTCGAGTTCGCGATGTGCCTCCAGCAGTCCGGTGTGCGGCCGGATGGTGTCGACGTACACGCCTTTGATCTGCTCGGCGGCGGTGATGAGCATGTCGGGCATCGCGCCGGGGGGCAGGTCGACGACCAGGTCGTCGACGGCGAAGCCGGTGCCTCGTTCGACGACGTCGAGCGAGAGGATGTCGGCGCCCACGGAGCCGAGCGCCACGGCCAATGAGCCGAGGCTGCCCGGGCGGTCCTCCAGCTGGACCCGCAGCAGATAGGAAGGCACGCGCACACTGTTTCACAGGCGCTGCGGCTCAGCATTACGGTACCGGGCGCTCCGCGCTGCGGAAGAGCGGCATTCAGACTGGTCACACGGCCTAGGGACGGTTGCCGCACCGATCGTGTTCGAGGCGCTGCCTGAGTCGCTCCAAGCCTGCTGTGGCGCGCTTCGTCATCACCGCGCGTGCGAGGGGCAATACGAGAAGCCGGGCCAGGGCACTGGTGTTTCGACTGAAGAATCGCCACCGCACCGTGCACTGCTGGGGTGAGGACTCGGTAATGCGTATCTCCATCCGCGGCTTCACGATCGACAGGTCACCTTCGGTGGCGAGCCAGCGCGGCGCGTCGGCGTCGACGACCCGGATGGGTACCGAACGTCGACCACGCAGTGGAGTGCGCACCGTCTCGCGGTACTCCCGCCCGGGTTCGGAGAACGGCGCGTCGTTTTGCGCAACGACGTCGATCACGCCGGGAAACCACGCTGCGAAATTCTCGAGGTTGCAGGCGAAGTCGAACGCTTCGGCGCCCGGGCACGCGATGTCGACGGTCGTGTCCGCCAGTAGATACATTTCTCGCTCCTGTCGGTCGATGCCCGATGGTAAAGTGTGAAGTTGGGTCTATAGTCAAGCGAGTTGCGATGCGTATCAGCGATTTAGAGGCCGCAACCGGCGTCGGCAGGCACGCGCTGCGCTATTACGAGCGCGAGGGCCTGCTGGGGGAGATCCCGCGAGGGCACAACAACTACAGGGACTATCCGGAGTCGCTGACCAAGCAGGTCCGATTGCTTCGCAGCATGCAGTCCCTGGGTTTCAGCCTGGCCGAGATTCGCGAGGTGCTCGAAAGCCTGCGTGCCCGCGGCATCGACTGCGCCGACGGCGCACGGCTCGTGGCCGACAAGCGCGCCCGAGTGGAACAGCAGATCAGTGATCTCCGCAAGGTCAGCCGCCTCCTGCGCGAGGAGCAGCTGCGGTTGGAGGACAGCGCGCGGCAGCACGGACTCCTGCCTGACTAGGCTTTGCAGACGTGTCGCAGATCTCCCGAGATGAGGTGGCCCATCTGGCGCGCCTGGCCCGCCTCGCCCTGACCGAGGATGAGCTGGATAGCTTCGCCGGGCAGCTGGACGCCATCCTCAGCCACGTCAGTCAGATCCAGGCCGTCGACGTCGACGGGGTCGACCCGACCGGCAATCCGCTCAAGGATGTCAACGTGTTCCGCCCCGACGAGGTGGAACCGTGTCTGACCCAGGACGAAGCGTTGGCCGAGGCGCCCAAGGCGGTCGAAGGCCGGTTCGCCGTCCCGCGGATCCTGGGGGAGGCCGAATGAGCGACGTGGTTCGGCTGGACGCGGCGACGCTGGGCGCCAAGATCGCGGCCAAGGAGGTGTCGTCCACCGAGGCGACCCAGGCCTGCCTGGACCAGATCGCGGCCACCGACGGCGACTAC
>CAZOIX010000354.1:0-5053 GCA_964579685.1 uncultured Mycobacterium sp. | reverse complement strand
TGATCGGCCTGACCCGCGTCATCGCCGCCGAAGGGGCTGCCCACGACATCAAGGCCAACGCGCTGAGCCCGATCGCGTACACGAGGATGCTCGCGCACTCGCTGGAGGTGCCGGAGGCCGACCAGCAGCTGGGCCCCGACGCCGAGCAAGCCAAAGCGCAGCTCACCACGATGTTCACCGAAACCTTTGACCCAGATCTGGTTTCGCCGGCGGTCGCCTTCCTGGCCCACGAGCGATGCCCGGTGTCCGGAGAACTTTTCACCGCGGGCGGCGGCCAGGTGTCGCGTTGGTTCATCGGCAGGACCCGGGGGTACTTCAACCGGCAACTGACTCTCGAAGACGTCGCCGAGAACTTCTCCCAGATCCGCGACGAAACCGACTACTCGGTGATCAACGACCCGGCAGAGGAGGTGGGTCAGGTCCTCACGGCGGTCACCGATGCAGCGACTACGGTGAGATAGTGGATCCCGCCGGTGAGGGTGTGCCCTACGGTTCGCGACTGACAGAGCTCGCGACCGCGAGTCCGGAACAGGTCGCGGTGATCACCGTCGCGCCAGGGGGCGGCGAGCGGGTCCTGACACTGGGCCGGCTGGAATCGGGCGCCAACAGGTGGGGTCGCCAACTGGCGGCATCGGGAGCGGCGGTGGGTTCCCATGTCGCGCTGATCATTCCCAATTCGATCGAGCTGGTTCTGGCCGCCTACGGCTGCTGGAAAATCGGTGCGGTGCCGATCCCGGTGCGCTGGGACATGCCGGAATGGGAACGACACAGACTCATCGAAGCGATCGCACCGAGTGTGGTGATCGATGAATCCACGTGTCCCGCATTCGCCGCCGCAGCCGAACTGCTCTCGGATTCAGTTCTGCCCGAGGCGGTGACGCCCACGGTCAACGGAATCTGCAGCAGCGGGTCGACCGGTATGCCCAAGGTCATCCTCGACACACAGCCCGCCCTCTGGACGGAGCTCAAGACCCAGCCCTTCATGGCGGTGTGGACGCCGGTGCCGCGGCCGCAAACCATCCTCGTTCCCGCGCCGATGTATCACACCAATGGGTTCAACACGCTGTTCTACATTCTCGGTGGCGACAAGCTGGTGATCCTGGAGAGGTTCAACGCCGAGCTCTTTCTCGACATCATCGAAAAACATCGCGTCACCAACTTCACCGCAACGCCGACGATGCTGGCCCGCGTCGCGCGAGTTCCCGATATACACGAACGCGACCTGTCGAGCATCGTCTGGATTCTGCAGGGCGCCGCGGTGATGCCGACTGCACTTCTGGAGAAATGGTTCACCCTGCTGAGCCCGGAGCAGGTCCTGATGGCCTATGGGATGACAGAGAACTTCGGCCTCACCGTGTTGCGCGGCGACGAATGGCTGGCGCACCGGGGCAGCACCGGCCGTGGCTTCCGGGAGACCGAGATCAAGATCCTGGACGCCGAAGGAAACGAGGTGCCGACGGGTGAGCTGGGGGAGATCTACATGCGGTCCCCGGCGCGCGAACTGTATCGCTATATCGGTGGTGCCGAACCACTTCCGTGTACGACGGACGGCTTTCACACCGGTGGTGACATCGGCTGGGTGGATGAGGATGGCTATCTTTACGTGACGGACCGGCGCGTCGACATGATCGTCACCGGCGGCGCGAACGTGTTCCCCGCCGAAGTGGAGGCAGCGCTCGCCGAGCACGACGACGTTGCCGATGTGGTGGTGTTGGGGCTCAAGGATCCGGAGTGGGGGCGACGCGTGCACGCGGTCATCCAGTTGGCCGATCCCGGCAAACCGCTCTCCGAACAGCAGCTCATCGATTACGCCAAGACCAAGCTCGCCTCATACAAGGCGCCCAAGACGGTCGAGTTCGTCGCGGAGATACCGCGCAGCGCCGCAACGAAGGTCAGTCGCTCGGCGATGGTCGAGGCCCGCGGGGGCTGATCCAACCCCGCTAGGCGTTCTCGCTGATCCACGCCGTGGTGAAGCGCTGTTCCCGGATCAGCAGGTCGACGAGTTGGCTGCCGATGAAATTCTCGATCTTGCCGCCGACCAGTGGAATGTTGACCTCCACCGTGGTGCTGAAGTCCAGTCGCGAGCCGGACCCGGATCTTGTGGTAGTCAGAACCGCGGTGCCGACCAGCGTGGCGGGCGCGCCGGTGATCGACCCTTTGACGGTGGCGGTGGTCTGCCCGCCGGTTACCGGCGTCCATGTTTCTTCCCGCACGAAACACAGGTCGCCGCGATGAAACTGTGTGACGACGCCGGGCAACCGGTCGGCGCGCAACGTCTGGGTCGTGACGATGTCGATGGCGTCGTCGTCGCCGAGGATCAGCCTGTCCAGCGCATAGGCGTCCGCACCGGACTCCGTCAACCGGGCTAGCCAGTACCGCTCCTCGCGGAATGCCCGGTGAACCTGTTCGACACTGCCCTCGTATTCGGTGGCCATGTCGAATGAACGCGGCATAGGTAGCCACGCTACCGTTACCGCCCGTGGTCAGTTCGCTCATCGGCGGCGCGTCCGTCTCCGAGTCGGTGCCGCTGGCGCCGCGGACGACCCTGCGCATCGGACCCGTCGCACGCCGGCTGATCACCTGCGACACCACCGCCAAGATCGTCGACGTGTTGCGCGATCTCGGCGCCGACAATGACGCTCTGGTGCTGGCGGGCGGGTCCAACGTGGTGTTGTCCGACGAGTTGCGCGACCTCGACGTGGTATTGCTGGCCAACACCGAGATCACCGTTGACGGCAACGTCGTACGCGCGGAGGCCGGCGCGACGTGGGACGACGTGGTGGTGACGTCGCTGGCGCACGGGCTGGGCGGGCTGGAATGCCTGTCGGGGATTCCGGGCTCGGCCGGCGCGACACCGGTTCAGAATGTCGGCGCGTACGGCGCCGAGGTCGCCGACACCATCCGGCGGGTGCGTGTGCTCGACCGCCGCACGGGCGAGGACCGGTGGGTGTCACCGGCGACGCTGCAATTCGGCTACCGCACCTCCATCCTGAAACACTCGGCGGCAGCGGTCGTGCTCGAGGTGGAATTCGAGCTGGATGCCGACGGCCGCAGCGCGCCGCTACGCTACCGTGAACTCGCCAATGCGCTTGGCGCCGAACCGGATTCGCAGGTAGACCCGGTGCGTGTCCGGGAGGCGGTGCTGGCGTTGCGGGCGCGTAAGGGAATGGTGCTCGACGACGCCGATCACGACACCTGGAGCGTGGGGTCGTTCTTCACCAACCCCGTCGTCACCCCTGCGGTGTTCGAGGAGCTCAACGGCCGTGTCGGTGGGGGCGTGCCCAACTATCCGGCGTCCGGCGGCGTCAAGCTGGCCGCGGGGTGGCTCGTGGAGCGTGCCGGGTTCGCGAAGGGCTATCCCGGCGCAGGCGCTCCGGTGCGGCTGTCCACGAAGCACGCCCTGGCGCTGACCAACCGCGGCGGCGCGACGACGGCCGACGTAATCACCCTGGCCAGGGCGGTGCGCGACGGCGTCGTAACGGAATTCGGGATCGAACTCACACCCGAGCCAGTTCTGATCGGGGCCGTTCTCTAGGTATTCTGGGTCCACGTGAGCCCAGGAGATCCCGTGCCGTCGATCAGTCGGCGGCAAGCCCTGACCGCGCTGGCGGTCGGGGTGGTCGCGCCGGGCGTCCTGGCCGCCTGTTCGAAACGATCGGTTCCCACCCTCGGTGAGGCGAGCCCGCCGCCTGCGCCGTCGCTGAAATTCGAACCCGCCACCTCGACGGCCGATGTGGCCCCGACGGCTCCCGTCGGCGTCGAGGTCAGTGACGGGTGGTTTCAGCGGGTCACGCTGACGAATCCCGAAGGCAAGGTCGTGGCGGGTGCGCTCAACCGTGAGC
This sequence comes from uncultured Mycobacterium sp., assembly GCA_964579685.1. Classification (GTDB taxonomy): domain Bacteria; phylum Actinomycetota; class Actinomycetes; order Mycobacteriales; family Mycobacteriaceae; genus Mycobacterium. The sequence goes on along the minus strand of CAZOIX010000354.1, from coordinate 1,211 downwards.
GCACCGCATTCAACGTCACCGAACCCCTCGGTTACGGCGTCGAGTACACCTGGGGCGGTTCGGTGGTCGGCCGCGACGGCAACGCCGTTCCGGTGTCGGCCACCTTCACCACGGTCAACCCGAGCTCTGAGGTCAACGGTCAATTTCAGCTCGCCGACGGCCAGGTCGTGGGTGTCGCAGCGCCCATCATCATCCAGTTCGACGCGTCGATCAGCGACAAGGCGTCGGTCGAGAAGGCGCTCAAGGTCACCACCGAGCCGCCGGTCGAGGGCAGCTGGGCGTGGTTGCCCGACGAGGTCGGGGGTTCGCGTGCGCACTGGCGCACCCGCGAGTACTACCCCGCGGGCACCAAGGTGAACGTCGACGCGAGGCTGTACGGCGTCCCGTTCGGCGACGGCGCCTTCGGCGCGCAGGACTCGACGCTGACGTTCGAGATCGGCAGACGTCAGGTGGTCATCGCCGAGGCCTCGTCGCATCGCATCCAGGTACTCGACGCGGGCGGTGCGGTGATCATGGACTTCCCGTGCAGCTACGGCGAAGGCGACCTCGACCGCAACGTCACCCGCAGCGGCATCCACGTCGTCACCGAGAAGTACGAAGACTTCTACATGACCAATCCCGCAGCCGGATACGCCAACGTGCGCGAGCGGTTCGCGGTCCGCATCTCCAACAACGGCGAGTTCATCCACGCCAACCCGGCCAGCCTGGGTTCGCAGGGCAACAGCAATGTCACCAACGGCTGCATCAACCTGTCCGAGTCCGACGCCCAGCAGTACTTCAACACCGCGGTTTACGGCGACCCCGTCGAGGTCACCGGAACGCGGATCGAGCTGTCCTACGCCGATGGCGACATCTGGGACTGGGCCGTGCCGTGGAACGAGTGGGTGTCGATGTCGGCGCTGAACGACGACGCCTCACCCGTCGGCATTCCCAGCACGGCGCCGGCCACCCCGTCGGGAGCGCCCGAACCAGTCGGCGGCGCCCGCCCCGGCGGTTAGCTCTCTGCGATTTGTGCACTTTTACGTGCGCTCAGCGCACTGCGCTCAGCGCACGCGATCGCACACAAATCGCCCTACGAGCGGCGGTTGAACCGGGAGCCGCTGGCCCCGCTGACCTGGTCGCGGGGCCGCACCACGATCAGATCGAGGTCGACGTGGGCCGGGCGGCTCGCGACGAATCCGATCACCTCGGCGATGTCCTCGGCCACCAGT
>CAZOIX010000353.1:0-5079 GCA_964579685.1 uncultured Mycobacterium sp. | reverse complement strand
GACCACGGGTGCCGCCGCGGGTGGCGGGTTCACCGATCCGTTCAATCCGACGAACATCACCTACGAGATCTCGAGTACGTCGCCAGGCGGCCCGGTCAGCGTCGACTATCTCGACGAGAACGGTCAGCCCCACCACGTGGATGCCACCCTGCCCTGGTCCTTCACGATCGTCACGACGTTGCCGTCGATGTCGGCCAACATCGTCGCCCAGGCCGATCCGGGCGTCCCCGATCTGCGCTGCCGCGTCGTCGTCGACGGTCAAGTGCGCGATGACCGCAGCACCGACGAATACAACCCGTTCATCTACTGCCTGGTGAAATCCGTATGAGCGAACCGCATTCGGTGCCCCGGCGCTCGGCCGTCGCCCGCCTCGTCCGGGTCCTGTCGGTCCCGATCATTCTGTTCTGGCTCGCCGTCGCCGTCATCCTTGCCGTCGTCACGCCGTCGCTCGACGCGGTGGGCGATGCCCATTCCGTGTCGCTGGCACCACAGAATTCGCCTGCCTATCAGTCAATGATGAACATCGGCGAGAAGTTCGGTGAGTTCGACTCGGACTCCACGGCGATGGTCGTCATCGAGGGTCAGGACAAGCTGGGCGACGCGGCGCACGAGTATTACAACCAGATCGTCGCAAAACTGAAGAACGACAAGCATGTTCAGTTCGTCCAGGACTTCTGGGGTGACCCGCTCACCGCGGCGGGCGTGCAGAGCCCCGACGGCAAGGCGGCGTACGTGCAGGCCTTCCTGGAGGGTGCGCAGGGCACCACGCCCAGCCACGAGTCGGTGGGCGCCGTCCGTGACATCGTCGCGTCGGTTCCGGCGCCGCCAGGAATACAGGCACACGTCGCAGGCAATACCGTCCTCAACGTCGACACCAGCATCGCCGGGCACCAAAGCCTCAAGGTGATGGCGCTGGTATCCATCGGCGTCATCCTCTTGATGCTGCTGCTCGTCTATCGCTCGATAGTCACCACCATCATCACCTTGCTGATCGTCCTGGTCGAATTGTTTGCCGCGCAGGGAATCACGGCTACCGCGGGTAACCTCAACATCATCGGTCTGACCCCTTACGCGGTCAGCATGGTCACGATGCTGGTCATCGCCGCGGGTACCGACTACGTCATCTTCCTGATCGGCCGCTACCACGAGGCACGTGCCGCCGGCGAAGACCGCGAACAGGCCTTCTACACCGCGTACCACGGTGTGTCGCATGTGATTCTGGGATCGGGTTTGACGGTGGCAGGCGCCTGTATGTGCTTGTCCTTCACCACACTCCCGTACTTCCAGACCATGGGTCTGCCGTGCGCGATCGCGCTGTTGTCCGTGGTGGCCATGGCGTTGACCCTGGCCCCGGCGGTACTGACGGTGGCCTCGCGGTTCGGTCTGCTGGACCCCAAACGCGAACTGTCGACACGCGGATGGCGCAAGGTGGGCACCGCGGTCGTGCGCTGGCCCAAGCCGATCGTCGCGGTCACCGCGCTGATCGCGATCCTCGGCTTCGTCGCGTTGTTGACGTACATCCCGCAGTACAACGACCGCAAGTACACCCCCGGCGACATGCCGGCCAACATCGCGATGAGCGCGGCTGAGCGGCATTTCTCACAGGCCCGGATGAATCCGGAACTGCTCATGCTCGAGGCCGACCACGATCTGCGCAATCCGGCGGACATGCTGATCATCGACCGGGTTGCCAAGAGCGTCTTTCATCTTCGCGGCATCGAACGGGTACAGACCATCACGCGACCGCTCGGCGCACCGATCGAGCACAGTTCCATTCCCTTCCAGATCGCGATGCAGAACTCGGCGACGCTGCAGACCGCCAAGTACAACAACGACAACACCGCGCAGATGCTCGAGCAGGCCGACGAGCTGAGCAAGACGATCGCCAACATGCAGCGGATGTACGAGATCACCAAGCAGATCGTGGAGGTCACCCACGATATGGATGCCAGGACGCACGACATGGTGGACACCACCAATGAACTGCGGGACCACATCGCCGATTTCGACGATTTCTTCCGCCCGATCCGCAACTACTTCTACTGGGAGCCGCACTGTTTCGACATCCCGGTCTGCTGGTCGTTGCGTTCGCTGTTCGATTCACTGGACGGCATCGACGCACTCGCGGGCAAGCTCGAGGGCCTGGCCGGCGATATCGACCAGCTCGACAAATTGATGCCGCAGATGCTCGAGGTGCTGCCACCGACAATCGCCTCGATGAAGACCATGCGCGACTTCATGCTGTCGACACACAGCACCATGGCCGGCATCCAGAAGCAGATGCAGGAGCAGGCGCAGGGGTCGACGATGATGGGCAACTACTTCGACGAGGCCAAGAACGACGACTCGTTCTACCTGCCGCCGGAGGTCTTTCAGAATCCCGACTTCGAACGCGGTCTGAAGATGTTCGTCTCGCCGGACGGCAAGGCCGTGCGGATGATCATCACCCACCAGGGCGACCCCGCCTCCGTCGAGGGGATCCAGCACGTCGCGGGGATCAAAGACACCGTCGCCGACGCCGTCAAGGGCACCCCGATGGAGAACGCGAAGGTCTCGCTGGCGGGCACCGCCTCGCTGTACGCGGACATGCAGAACGGCGTGAAGACCGACCTGCTGATCGCGTGTATCGCCTCGATGATCCTGATCTTCGGGATCATGCTGCTGATCACACGCAGCGTCGTCGCCGCGCTGGTCATCGTCGGCACGGTCGCGGCATCGCTGGGCACCGCGTGCGGCCTGTCCGTGCTGCTGTGGCAGGACATTCTGGGACTCGGGGTGCAGTGGATCGTGATCCCGCTGTCGGTGGTGATCCTGCTCGCGGTGGGCTCCGACTACAACCTGCTGGTGGTGTCGCGCCTCAAGGAGGAGATTCACGCCGGACTGAACACCGGCATCATCCGCGGTATGGGGGCCACCGGACGCGTGGTCACCGCCGCCGGCCTGGTGTTCGCGTTCACGATGATGTCGATGATCGTTTCCGATCTGCGCGTCGTCGGCCAGCTGGGTATGACGATCGGGATCGGCCTGCTCGTCGACACCCTGATCGTGCGGTCGTTCATGACACCCTCGATCGCCGCGGCGCTCGGACGCTGGTTCTGGTGGCCGCTGAACACATTTGAGATCGTCGATCGCACGAGTCGACGACGATGACCGACGCGGAGTCGAAATCATGCTCTTCGCGCGAGCGCTCATCGGCGCTGCGGCAGCGGACCGACGGTCGGCTGGACCGCACGCGCGATCCCGCGATCCTCGACGCCGCCCTGGCCTGCCTTGCCGAACACGGCTACGACGCGACCACGATGAACGACGTCGCCGAGCGCGCCGGGGTGGGTAAGGCCGCAATCTATCGACGGTGGTCGTCGAAGGCGGCGCTGATGACCGACGCCCTGGTGTATTGGCGGCCCGATCTGCTGGACAACAACGCTCCGGACACCGGCAGTCTGCGCGGCGATTTCGACGAATTGGTCGAACGGATGAGGCGGACCGACGAATCCCTGGTGTCGACCGATCTGATCCTGCGCGTCGCGGTGGAGGCCGCCAACGACCCGGAACTCGCGTCCGCCCTGGATCATCTGATGCTGTTGCGGGGGCGCCGCGTCATCTCGGCGATCCTGCGCCAGGCGGAGGCCCGCGGCGAGATCGCCGCCGACCAGGACTGGTCGCTGGTCACCGACGTCGCCACCGCGATGAGCCTGCTGAAGGTGATTCGCGGGCAGCGGGTCGACGCGGCATTCGTGCGGCAGGTGATCGACACGCTGGTGATGCCCGCCGTCGAACGATGCCCCTAGTGCTGCAGCGGCATTCGACACGCACCCGGATCCCCGGAATACGCACCGGCCTCCACGGTGACGTCACCGTCGTCGAGGACGAAGCCCTCGGCGGTCCAGCGCTGTAGGGGCCGGATCGAGCAGTCGACGGTGACCGCAACACTCTCGCCCGCCGGTACGGCGATGGCTGCGAAGCCGGTCAGATGGCGGACCGGGTGTCTGTCGATTGTGCGCACGGCATAGACCTGAACGACGTGGCGGCCGTCGCGATCACCGGTGTTGGTGACCCTCACGGTGGCCTCGAAGTGCTCGCCGCGGATCGCCTCGAGCGTCAGATCGGTGGTGGTGAACGTCGTGTAGCCGAGCCCGAATCCGAGCGGGTACGCCGCCCGCACCCCGTCGTGGTCGAGCTTGCGCTGGCCCCACCAACGGTCGTAGCTGACCGCGTCGGCGCGCCAATTCACCTGCGGCAGATCCGATTGCCGCCCCGGAGTCGCGATGGGCATCCGGCCGGCCGGCTCGGCATCCCCCAACAGCACATCCGCGACCGCCCGACCGCCCTCCATGCCGGGGTACCACGCCATCAGCAGCGCGGCGACGTCACGGTCCCACGGGTCGACGACGACGGTGCCGCCCGAGATGACGATCACGACGGTGGACGGGTTCGCGGCCGCAACGGCCCCGATGAGTGCCACGTCCTCGGCGGGCAGCCGAAGATCGGAGCGATCCACGCCAAAAGTCCACCAGCGCTGCGAGAAATCGAACACGGCGCTGGCCAGTCTGGCGATCAGTGGCCGGCGCATGATGCCGCCGAACAGCGCCATCGTGTCCGGGCCCAGGGCGATCAACGCCTCGCCTTCGTCCTTCGGTGTCAGACCGACGACGACCACCGCGACGTCGGCGCCACGCGCGGTGACGGCGGCCTGTTGGGGCGACACGTCCGCACCGGCCGACACCACACGGTGGCTGCCGAGCCGTTCCCGAAGGCCCTGCAGCACCGAGACGGTATGCGGAGGTGTGACATTCGACGATCCGGTGTCGCCGAGGTTCGGTCGGTCGGCGAGCCGGCCGAGAACCGCGACGCGGTGTAGATCCTGTTCGGCGAGCGGCAAGAGTGTGGTGCCGTCGGGACTTTCGTTGCGAAGCAGCACGGTCGCGCGGTGGGCCGTCTCGCGCGCCAGCGCGCGATGTTCGGCACCGGCCACGATCGAGCGAGGCGGGGCGGGGCGGGCCCGGACCGCGAACTCGATCTGGGTGCGAAGGATCCGGGCGCCCGCCCGTAGGACGTCGGCCCGGTTCAGCTCACCGGAGC
>CAZOIX010000352.1:0-5087 GCA_964579685.1 uncultured Mycobacterium sp. | reverse complement strand
CTCCACCCCGTTGTAGGTGACCTTGGAACCGGGATCCATCGACAGACCCGCGCGCGCCGACATCATCGTCAGCTCGGTGCGTTTCATGAAGTCGCCGCGGAACTGGAAGTACACCAGCACGATGGCGACGATCGTCAGCAACGCCAACACGAGGCCGGCCAACTTGTACGGCGGGGTGCGCGACGTGTTCAGAGGTGCGGTCATGGCGCTACACCGTCAGGTTGAAGTTCGGGTCGACGCCGTAGAGCGCCAACGATGCGAAGAGGACCACACAGACGATCGCGACCAGCGATGCGCGCATCGAGCGGCCGACGGCCTCACCGACGCCGACCGGACCGCCGCTGGCGAAGTAGCCGTAGTAGCAGTGGTTGAGCATCACGATGACCGAGATGATGATCGCCTGCACGAACGACCACATGACGTCGTCGGCCCGCAGGAACGTGCGGAAGTAGTGCTCGTAGGTGCCGATCGACTGCCCGTAGAAGACGGTCGTGGTGACCTGAGCGGACAGGAAGCTCATGATTATCGCCATCGCGTACAGCGGGATGATGACGACGAAGCCGGCCATGATGCGGGTGGACACCAGGTAGGAGATGGACTTGATGCCCATCACCTCGAGTGCGTCGATCTCCTCGCTGATCCGCATGGCACCCAGTTCCGCGGTCGCACCGGCGCCGACCGTGGCGGCCAGCGCCTGACCCGCGACGACGGGCGCGGCGATGCGCACGTTGATCAGCGCAGCGAAGAAGCCGGTGAACGCCTCGACGCCGATGTTGCCCAGCGATGCGAAACCCTGGATGGCGACGAGCGAGGAACCCGACAGCGTGACGAACCCGACGATCGCCACGGTGCCGCCGATGACGGCCATGGCGCCGGTGCCCATCCCGATCTCGGCGATCAGGCGCAGGGTCTCCTTGCGGTAGTAACGCAGCGCGTGGCCGATCGACCCCATGGCGGTGACCACGAACCACGCGACATGGCCGATGCTGTCGAGGAACCGCGCGGGCGCGGTGACGACGTCCGCGCCGCGAGCGAACCCCCGCGGAAACCGAGAACGCAGGACCTGGGTTGTCGACACGTCAGCTCCCCGTTCCGAACCGGACACCGATCGTGGTCAGCACCACGTTGACCGCGAACAGGGCGATCACGCACAACACGAGCGTCTCGTTGACCGCGGTGCCGACACCTTTGGCGCCGCCCGCGACCGTGAGTCCGCGGTAGCAGCCGACCAGACCGGCGATGAGCCCGAACGTCATGGCCTTCACGACCGAGATGAGCACCTCGGGCAGGCCCGTGACGAGGGTGAGCGTGGAGACATAGGCGCCCGCGGAGACGTTCTGCAGGTAGACACCGAAAATGAAGCCGCCGACCAGGCCGATGGTGATCACCGCACCGTTGAGCAGCAGGGCGACGAACGTCGATGCGATGACGCGCGGCACGACCAGGCGTTGGATCGGATCGATGCCCAGCACCTCCAGTGCGTCGATCTCTTCGCGGATAGTGCGGGCGCCGAGGTCTGCGCAGATCGCGGTGGACCCGGCGCCGGCCACCACGAGCACCGTCACCAGCGGTCCGAGCTGGGTGACGGCGGCCAGCGCGGCGCCGGCACCGGAGATGTCGGCGGCGCCGAACTCGGTGAGAAGGATGTTCAGGGTGAAGATCAGCAGCACGGTCAGCGGGATCGACACCGCCAGCGTCGGCAGGAACGCCACCCGCATCAGGAACCAGCTCTGCAGGATGAACTCGCGCCACTGGAACGGCGGCTTGAAGAGTGCCTTGGCGGTCAGCACGCACATGCGTACGAATCCGCCGACCGCGGTGAGGCCGGGCCTCACTTGGTCGCGGACGTACCCGACGATGTCGGTCCCCTGCGCCGTCATCGGGACACCCCCACAACGAAACCGCAGCCGTGACGGCGCAACGGCAGCCCCTGTCGCACGCGGCCTCCTTGCCCCAACCCGCTGTGTGTGACCAGCGTCTCCCTACTCGTCGGTAGTAAGACAGACCACAGGACTGTACCCGATGCCCTCCCCGCGATGGACCGCATCGCCGAGATTGAGCCCTGAACCGTTAGCAAACCCGCCCCAATTCCCTAAATCTCTTGCGCGCCAGCCGAAACCGTTGGCGCACTTGTATCTTCGCCCGCGTCAATCCGTTTCTCCGCGCCGAAACGCACACGCAGTTCGGTTTTCAGTACTTTGCCAGCGGGGTTGCGGGGCAGCGCGTCGACGATCTCCAGAGCCTTCGGATGCTTGTACCTCGCGAGGCGGTCGGACAGGAATTTCTCGAGATCCGCGAGCCCGAGATCGGGGTCGCCGCCGAGCGCGATGACCGCCACCGGCACCTCCCCCCATTTGTCGTCGGCGCGCCCGATCACCGCCACTTCGGCGATCGCGGGATGCGCGGCAAGGACGTTCTCGAGCTCGGCGCAGTAGATGTTCTCCCCGCCGGAGATGATCATGTCCTTCTTGCGGTCCACGACCCAGATGTAGCCTTCCGCATCCTGGCGTACCAGGTCACCGGAGTGGAACCAGCCGCCGGCGAACGCCTCGGCGGTAGCCTTCGGGTTGTTCCAGTAGCCGGCCATCAGGGTGGGCGCGCGATAAACGATTTCACCGACCTGGCCGATCTCCACGTCGTTCATGTCCTCGTCGACCACACGTGCGGAGACCGTCGGGATGACCTTGCCGACCGAGCCCAGTTTCCGTATCGCGTCGTCGCCGAGCAGCATGCACGTGACGGGCGACATCTCCGTCTGACCGAACGCGGCGAGGATCTGCGTTCCGGGGAATGTCTCAGACATACTGCGCAGCAACGTATCCGACGCCGGAGCCGCACCCCAGGAGAGCGTCCGCAATTTCAGGGTTCGCGGGCGCGCACGCTGTTCGGCGACGACCGCCTGCCACTGCGCGGGCACCAGGAAGACACCGGTGACCCCTTCTGCTTGGAGGACGTCGAGCAGTGCACCGGGATCGAAGGCGCCCAACGGGTAGAGGACCGTCGGCCGACCGAGCGTGAGGCCCGGCAGCATGCTGCCGATGCCTGCGATGTGGAAAAGTGGCACGCCGATGAAGCCGACGTCGTTGTTGATGTCGGCGCCGTTGGTGAACAGCATCGTCATTGTCTGGCCGGTGAGGTTGGTGTGGGTGAGCACCGCGCCCTTGGGCCGTCCGGTGGTCCCCGACGTGTACATGATCAGCGCTGGTGAATCGTTGGGGATGTCCACGGTCGCCGCCGGGGCGCCGTCCTCGGCGATCAGGTCGTCGTAGCCCACGGTCAGGTCGTCGGTCTCACCGCCGGCGACGATCACCGTCGTCAGCGTCTGGTCGAGGTCGCGGACCGCGGCCGCCACGTTCGCCAGTACCGATTCGGTGATGACGACCTTGGCCTGACAGTCGCTGACCAAAAATGCGATCTCGGGCGGGGTCATTCGGAAGTTGACCGGCACGGCGATGGCCCCGAGCGCGTTGATCGCCAGGAACGACTCGATGAACTCGGTGCGGTTGAGCATCAGGATCAGCACCCGGTCCCCGAACACGACGCCGCGCCTGCTGAGCGCGCCCGCCAGGCTGGCGACGCGGTTATCGAGTTCGCGCCACGTCGTGGTGCGGCCGAGGAAGCGCAGGGCCGTGGCGTCGGGCTGCATCAGCGCATGCCGTGCAAGCTGGGTCGTCCAGTTCTGCCGGCGCGCGAGAAACGGCTGCTCGGTCGGATCGGGCGACAACGGGGAGACCAACGGCGACGACTCCTCAAGCTGGGTTGCGCAGTTTTGACATTTGATCAAACATGGTGTTGCCCCGGTCACAGTATGGCCTCGGCCGCTCGGGTACAACCCCACGCCAGACGGACCGGAGAGCCCCGTGAACGCACCCCTGAGAGCCCGCACCCGGCCCCGCCGACCGGTGCGGCGCGAGCAGTTGTCCGACGAGGTCGCCGCCCGCCTGCGCATCGACATCATGACCGGCACGCTGCGGCCCGGCACCTTCATCCGGCTCGACGAGACCGCCGCGGCGCTGGGGGTCAGCATCACCCCGGTGCGTGAGGCCCTGCGCACACTGCGTGGCGAGGGGATGGTGCAGCTCGAACCGCACCGCGGTCATGTGGTCTTACCGCTGAATCGTTCCGACATCGAGGACATCTTCTGGCTGCAGGGCACGATCGCCAGGGAATTGGCGGCGACGGCGGCCCAACGGATCACACCTGCGGAGATCGACGAGCTGGAGCGTCTCAACGACGCACTCGCCGCGGCCGTGGAGGAGCACGACCTCGACGAGATCGCCTCCGCGGAGTTCGCATTTCACCGGACGCTCAACAGGTCGACCGGGCGCATCAAGCTGGCGTGGTTCCTCTTACATGTCGCGCGGTACCTGCCTGGGCAGATCTATGCCGGCGACCCGGAGTGGGGCCATACGGCAGTGGCCGGGCACCGGGAGATGATCGCCGCGCTGCGGCATGGCGAAGTGGACACGGTCGTCAGATTGACCGGCGGTGAATTCACCGACGGCGCCCACCGACTGCTCGCCCGGCTCGACGAGACGAGGCTGTGGGGCTGACGCCGACTCTGGGCCCGCTCCAGCCCTCTCGTGCGCCCGCTCTCCCACCGCTCACGGTGCCCGCCTTCGAGCGAATAATTCGCTGGCAGCGATTCTTTCGCTGATAGCCGGGCACCAAGAGCAGTCCTCCCCGAGACCTGTGGACAACCGGCCCAGGGTGCGTCGTCGATGTCGGTCATCCCCGGCAGGTTGACACCCATGACAATGAAACGCGGTATCTACGGCACCGAACTGCGGTACGTACTGACCTTCTATCTGTCACAGCATGGGCCTGCAAGCATTGCGGAACTCATCGATGCGCTGGACTATTACAACTTCGCGCCCGCAGGCAATCCAGCGAAGTCGATCTCGGACGCGCTGCGCTGGGAGATCGGGCACGGCAGAGTCCGGAGAAAGCGCCGCGGGGTGTACGCGCCCGGGTACATTCCGCGCTCGACGGAGTACCGCATTCGCGAACGCGTGCTGGCGTTGCGCGACGAAGCAGACCTACTCGCCGGACGTGACTGGGACGAGTACTGGGACGCGACGCCCGAT
>CAZOIX010000351.1:0-5100 GCA_964579685.1 uncultured Mycobacterium sp. | reverse complement strand
TCGTCGTACATCGCGACGAGGTCGGCGAGCAGCTCGACCGCCGACTGCTCGGGTCGACTCATGATCTCGATCCGCGGTGTGGTGCCCTTTCTGGGTCTGCCGATCGCGATGGCACGCCACTCACGTTGCGGATGGTGAGCGATCAAGGCCAGCAACGGGATCCACGGCTGCAACAGATGGCGGCCGTCGAGCTTCGAATAGGTCACCGATACGAGCCGGTCAGCATAGACGGGCGACACGGTGCCGGTGAGCCGTCGTCGGCCGCCCAGGTCGATGTCGACGTCGACGGCACCGGGGTCCGCGTCGCGGTGCGGCCGAGCGGCGTCTGCGATCTCGGTCGCCTGCTGACAGATCTCATTGGCCTTGCGCCAGCCCAGGTGTCCCGGTGGAAGGGTGCCGCGGCGCCACTCGGCCTGACGGGCCTGATCGGAGTCCATGCCGCGCAGCATGTCCTGCAGCATGCGGTCACCAACGGTCCACTCCTCGAGGGCGTTGATGTCGACGGGCATCGCGTCATCGACGCCGTCGACCTCCCACGGCAGCGTGTAGTCCAACGCGCGGAAGAACCCCTTGACCGGATCGCGGAAAAACGCGACGAGATCGGCGAGGACGACATCGTCGGGGTCGGGAGCGGGCAGCAGACCGGAGATGAAGGGCGGTCGTTCGGCGCGCGTGCCGGTGCGGGCCTGCGCGGCATGTTTCACGGTGGAGTCGAAGGTGAACGGCTCACCCGGGATCAGCTTGCCGGGAATGACGTTTCGAATATCAAAGGGCTGCAGTGGATGTTTGACGACGACGCGTTCGCGCACCTTGGCCCCGCAGGTGAGGTCGAGGGTGTCGAGTAGTTCGGCGAGAGGAACCGCAGGGGGACGCTCCTGGCCGGAGGTTTCGTTGGCGCCGGTGTAGGTGATCACCAGCGTGTCGGTGGCGGCGCCGATCGCGTCGAGCAGCAATTGCCGGTCCTCGGAACGGATATCGCGTTCGCCGGTCATCGGATCGCGGGCCAGGGCGTCGTCACCGTCGACGACGCCGACCCGTGGGAACACTCCGTCGTCGAGACCCACCAGGCACACGACGCGGTGGGGCACCGAACGCATCGGCACCATGGTGCAGACGGTCAGCGTGCCGGTGCGGAAGTTGGCCCGTGTCGGGCGTCCTGCGAGGTGGCGTTCCAGTAATGCGCGAACATCGGGGAGCCGCATGAGTGTGTCGGCACGTGCGCCGGCAGACGTGAGCACGTCGCCGAATTCGCGTTGCAGCTGGCTGGTCTGCCACGCATCGTCGTCGCCGACCTTGGCGAGCAGATCGATGCTGTCAGCCAGTGAGTGCAGCCAGTCACTGAGTGGCTTTGCGCCGGTGAGTGATTGGACAGCGTGCTGCAGGCGGTCAACATACTCCGCGAGCTGACCGGCCAGCTCCACGCGGTTGCTGCTGACGTCATCGAGCGGGAGCGTGGTATCGATCCAGGCGTGTGAGTCGTCGGACATCGCGACACCGGCGAGGACACGGTCGATGCCGTAGCGCCACGTGTTCTGGATGAAGTCGACACCGTATGGTTTGCGGTGATCGGTGTCGAAACCCCAGCGGATGTTGGCTTGGCGGACCCAGCGGGTGATGTCCTCGAGGTCATCGTCGGTGAAGTCGAAACGGGCCCGCACCGGTCCAGCCTGTGCGAGGTTCAGCACCTCGCTGGCGGTCGCGCGACCCCCGGCGAGGGTGAGCAGTTGAGACGCGACGCCGAGCAGCGGGTTGGTCTGCACCAGCGACCGGTCGGCCAGGCGCACCCGCAGTTGGTGGGCGGGGTGCACCCCTTTGATCATGTCGCCGAGGCCGAATCCCGCGACGATCAGCGGCGCATAGGTCTCGATGTCCGGGCACATGACGAGGATGTCGCGGGGTTCGAGGCTGGCATCGTCGGCGAGCAGGCCGAGCAGCACTTCGCGCAGGACGTCGATCTGGCGGGCCGGACCGTGGCAACGGTGCACCTGCACCGAACGGTCCTCGGCCGCCAGGGAGCGGCCGTGCGGGCGAACGGCGTTGGCGGTGATGTCGGATTGCAGCCAGCCGAGCAGCGTCTGCGGACGGGCCGTGCCGTCAGCCGGTCGTGTGAGGTATTCATCGGTGCTCCTGTCGGGCGGCAGGGCGCGCTGCAGTTCGCGCAGATCGCGGCCGAGTGTGGCCAACAGCGGATGGCGGACCCGCCGGTGGCTGGTGTCATCACTCCGTGCGATGGGGCCCGTCTGATCGGACAGTGACATCCACAGGTCGTCGCTGGGGTGCGGCAGCCACAGGTGCAGGTCGTGATGCGTGGCGAGCGCCTCGAGCAGTTCGATCTCGCTGGACGGCAGCCTCGTGTGGCCGAACAGGGAGACGCGCCCGGGCAGTTCGGTGGGCGACTCGCGCAGTGTGGCAAGAGTTTTGGCGTGCCGGACATGCGGTGGGTCGGCCTCGATGCGGTCCAGCAGCGCGCGCCACAGCGGTGGCTGCCACCGCAGATCGGTCTCGACGCCGCCGTCGGCGCCGGCTGCCCAATCGATGAGCAGTTGTGGTCGCTGACGCGCGTAGGACGCGAAGAGTCCGGAAAGTCGCCGGGCAACGGCGTAGCGCCGACCCTGCCGCAGTTCACGCTCGTCGCCCGACTCGAAGTGACCGAGGTGGGTCGCCAGCGTCGCGCACCAAGGTTGATCGCAGCTCTCGTCGACGACGGCCAGCAGAGGCCAGACCATCGCATCGGGAGCCCAGGGATCGTCGTGATCGGTGCCGCCGATCTCGGCGATCAGCGAGCGTGGGTTACGGAACGCGATGCCAGCGCACACGCCGTCCTGACCTGTACCGCGGCCGAGGACGTGCGACAGCCGCTGACTCAGCCACCGCTCGACGCCCTTGGCCCCGACGATGACGACCTCCTCGGCGAATGGATCGGGCAGCGGGTCCGAGAGCAGGGCGCCGAGGCCGTCGGCCAGCAGGTCGGTGCGCTCGGCGCGGTGGATGTGCAGTGCCATCACGCTCTACCAAACACAGCGGGGCGCAATTAGACAAGGACGACGTCTGGACACCCTTAACCGCGGACACCTACGTGTCGTGATTGCGCCCGATGATCAGATCCTTCAGTTCGGCGATGTGTTCGTCGACCGTTCGGAATCCGGCTCGTGTCTCCTGCTGGAGGTCGGCAAGCCCTGACTCGACTGCTCCCAGACCTGTCTCGACCGCCGACAACCTCAACGAATGCTCGCGCTGATTGACTCCCAGCGCATTCACCGCCGACAGCACTGCTCGGTAGTCAGCCTGCGAGGCCTCCAGCGCCGCGACCCGCGCCTCCAGGTCCTCCAACGTCGCCATCACTGCATCCTATGGTGCCAGCGCGCGAGTTCAGCCGCGGGACACCGTGTTCGATCCGGTGGCATCGACCGTGGGATCGCCCGAGTGGTAGACGACGTCGTTGTTGAAGCCCGACGCTCCGATGGTGTCGGCGCTGTCGACGGTGACGTTGTTTTCCACGCCGGACACGGTGACGCTCGAGCAATGTCCGGTCAGCGTCACGGTGTTGTTGACGCCGCTGACGCTGATGTTGCTTTCGTTGCAGGGGACCGTCTTGACTTCGTCGATACCCGCGACGCTGAACTGGCCACCGGGCGTCGGGGTTTCGTCCGAGCTGCCGGGCAACCCGGTGATGTCGGGGATCTCGATGCTCGGTATCACGATCGAGGGCGGGGTGTAGGTCGGCGTGCGGCCCGGCCGGTCGACCGAGCCACCACCGGCAACTTCGGAGACCGTCGACGACACGTTCCAGATGAATGCCGCGATGCCGCCGAAGACGACGATCACGACGACCACGATCAGCCCGACGATCAAACCGACGGGCGAACCCTTCTTCTGCACCGGCGTGTAGTGCGTGCCGAAGGGCGGCTGGTAGGGGTCACCGTAGGACGGTGGGCCGCCGTACTGGGGTGGTGGCCCGTAGGGCGGCGGGGGTGCCCCGTAGCCCGGCGGCGGTGGCCCTCCGTAGACCGGCGGGGGCAGCTGCGACATGGGGTCGACACCCTCGCGGTAGTGTTCGGCGCCCAGCTCCACAGCCCCGTACGAGGCGGCCGACTGCTCGAGCTGCCGGATCCGTTCCTCGGGGTCGTCCGGGGAGGTCATGCGCAGATATTCGCATATTGCGATCACGCGTGGGCGGCGAAACTTCCATGCTTGGTACTTTCGTTGCCATGCCATTCCTGAGCGACGTCAAGCAACGGATGCGGACGTCGCGGTGGATGCCCATCGCGTTCGCCGTTCTCGCCGTGGCCCTGCTTGCCGCTGCCGTGGTGCTGGTCGTGAAGCCGAGGCTGTCCGGATCGACCGAAGCGCCCACCACCGAGGCGTCGGCGCCGAGCTCACCGGTCAGCGCGCCCCCGCCGCCCTCGTGCAGCGATGCCGAGGCCGTCGTCAACTCCCTGTCCACCCGCGACAAGCTCGCGCAGCTCCTGATGGTCGGGGTGACCGGCGCCGACGACGCCCGCGCCGTCGTCAACGACCATCGCGTCGGCGGCATCATGATCGGCAGCTGGACGGACCTCTCGATGCTGCAGGACGGTGCCCTGGCCGAGATCGCGGCGTCTTCCGGCCCCCTGCCGCTGGCGGTCAGCACCGATGAG
This sequence comes from uncultured Mycobacterium sp., assembly GCA_964579685.1. GTDB lineage: Bacteria > Actinomycetota > Actinomycetes > Mycobacteriales > Mycobacteriaceae > Mycobacterium. The sequence goes on along the minus strand of CAZOIX010000351.1, from coordinate 463 downwards.
GAAGGCGGCCGGGTCCAACGACTGTCGAGCATCATCGGGTCGCAGCCGCCCCCGCGCACCCTGGCCGCCACCAGCTCACCCGAGGACGTCTACAACATTGCCCTTCAGCGCGGCCTGGCGATGAAAGAACTTGGCATCACAGTGGATTTCGCCCCAGTGGTCGACGTGACCGACGCCCCCGACGACACCGTCATCGGCGATCGGTCGTTCGGCTCGAACCCGGAGACCGTGACCACCTTCGCCGGCGCATACGCGCGAGGGTTGCGTGACGCCGGGGTGCTGCCGGTGCTCAAACACTTCCCCGGTCACGGGCACGGCTCAGGCGATTCACACACCGGCGGCGTGAGTACGCCACCACTGGAGCAGTTGCAGACGGATGACCTGATTCCCTACCGGACGCTGACCACACAGCATCCGGTCGCGGTGATGCTCGGACACCTCCAGGTGCCGGGACTGACCGGCA
>CAZOIX010000350.1:0-5120 GCA_964579685.1 uncultured Mycobacterium sp. | reverse complement strand
CCCAGAACGTGATCGCGAGACACAGCACGGTCAGAAGTGCGGCGACGGCGCCCGTCGGCTGCCAGATCGTGGTGATCAGCGACGCGCCGATGATTCCGCAGGCAACACCGCCCACCCGCCCGACGCAGCGGGTGTAGGTGTGTGCGGTTTCCGGCCGGAGCACGAACAGGACCGTCAACGCGATCCAGTAGCCGTGGGCAATGGGTGCGAACCGGTCGGCGGCGACCGCCACCGCGACGGCCACCGACAACCGCACGGCATGGCGGAGGATCGGCGACGTCAACGTCAGATGCTTGCGGACCTCCGTCAAGGCCGTCCGCAGGGGACTCATCACATCCGGTTGGAGCAGTTCTGGAAACCGGAGCTCGGCCGCCTCCTGCAGTTGCTTCGAGAACCGTTGTGCAGCTGGCGCTTCGGCTCCCGTCAATGCCCGTACCGCGGTATCGACGCGGACCAGGGCGTGCTCGGCCTCGCGCCGTGCGTTGTGCTTGTTCTCGGCGATCGCGTCGAGGCCACCGCCGCGTCGTCGAGCATGTTCGCGACGCGGTCGCGCTCGGTGCCCTGGGTGCCGTGCAGCGCGAGCAGCGTCCCCATCAACCGCTCGGGCAGCCGATGCCCGCCGTGATAGGCCTTCGGCCGCCTGGTGGCCTGGGTGTCGGCGAACGCATCCCGCAACCAGGTCAATTGTGCCGCCTCCAACGGAGAGTCCCGATCAGCGGCGATGCGCCTGGCGTCGGCCGCAAGGGAGCGGTAGGCCCAGGCCAACGCGTCGCTCTGCGTTCGCCAACGCTGCGGTGGCCATGCGGCGATCAATGCGGCCTGCACACAGCCCGCCGCGATCGTCAGCAGCGTGGGCAACGCGACAGACGTCACCGTTGCCGCGTCCGGGGGAGCGATGACGAGCAGGGCACTCCCGGCGGCGGCGACGAGACCCGCGTTGTTCCCGAGCGCCCACTGCATCCCGGACGCGAAGCACCACACCGCCACGACAGCGATGAACACGAGGGTGTACGCCGAGGTCAACGAACCGACCAGGACGGCACCGCCCATCTGCAGCGCCACGATGACAACCAGCTGCACGCGTCCGCCGGGGCTGTCCTGCAACGCGATGGACGCGCAGACCACTCCCGCGCCGGCCGCCCACACTGCGGCGGCGCCGGTGTCGACGGCCAGGGCGAGGATGGCCATCGCCGCGACCGCGAGCAGGCTGCGCGCCGCCGCGCCGATGTCCGGCGTAGGCGGCCGCAACGCGTCGAAGACCCGACTGCCGGTGGCCATCCGCTCATTCTGACGTCAACGGCCTGGTTCGAGGGCCGAACTTGCATCTAGTCGCAGTACGAAGAGGACGCTGTCGGTTGATTCCGGCGGTTGATGCCGACGACCGGCCGCCGTCAGATCGCCTGCGGCACAGGGTATGACCGGGCCGAAAGGACGGAGCATTTGCTTACGGGCGCGTCAGTTGGTTTCAGCGCCGACCGTCGCCGATTCGGCTGTATAAATTCAAGTGTGCGGATAGAGTTCCCACCAGCTCTCAGAAAGCAGCCTGTACTGCTGCTCGCGATGTCACAGAATTCTCCGTCATGCATTGTGGCGCGGCGGGACCGACCGACGAAGGGCCCTCGATGAGCACAGCAGCGGAGCGCGCGGCGCAGTTGGAACTGACCTCCCGATTGAAGTCGGCATACCCCGAGCTCCCCGACGCGCCGACCCCCGACATGTTGGACCACGGACGCATCACGGCGTACCTCAAGCCGGTCCACGACGTCGGCGGCGAGCCCGATGCGCCGATGAAATACGAGAACAAGCAGTACGAACTCTGGGAGCACATGACCTATGTCATCTGCGAGGTCCTCGGGTGGCGCGGTATCTGGCTGTCGGAGGAACGACGCCGGATCGGCAATGTCGACGTCGGGCGGGCGGAATACCTGGGGCTGCCGTACTACGGCCGCTGGCTGATAGCCGTCGCTCGGGTCCTGGTGGAGAAACACCACATCGGGCTCACGGAGCTGAGCGAGCGAATGGCCGAAGTGCAGCAGCGTTATGCGGGCGGTCTTGACGGCCGCACACTCGAGGCCACACCGAAGTCCGAAGGCGATGGATCGAACGTCAAGCGAAACGCGCATGCCGAGGAGGCGGACGGTAAGGGCGATCCGCAGTGTTACTCCGGCCAGGCGGGCCCACCGAAGTTCAAGGTCGGTGACCCGGTGGTGGTGCGCGAACTTCCGGTGATCTTCTACACCCGCACCCCCGAATACGTGCGCGGTGCGACGGGCGAGATCGAGGCCGTCGCATACGAGAGTCCGGCGGCCGAGGACGAGACCTGGGACCGTCCCGCGCGACCCGAGTGGTTCTACGTCGTCAAGTTCACCATGGCCGATCTCTGGTACGGCTACACGGGCACCGACACAGACGTCATCTCCACCGAGATTCCCGAACGCTGGCTGGACGCCGCCAAGTAGGCTCGCAGAGAAAGGAATTCGCCGTGTCTGATCACGACCACGACCACGACCACCAGCGGACCGTCGCTCCGATGGTCGACGAGATCACCGATTTCGAAGTCTTGGAGATCGCTCTGCGCGAGCTGTGTATCGAGAAGGGCATATTCACCGCCGAGGAACACCGGCTCATGACCGAATTCGCCGAGCAGATCGGACCGACGCCCGCCGCGCGGCTGGTGGCCAAGGCGTGGCTCGATCCGAAGTTCAAGGAACTCGCCCTCGCGGAACCGATGACGGCGAGCAAGGAGGTCGGTGTCGACTGGCTACACCCGACGGGGTGGGGTACACCGAGCGACTTCACCGCGTTCCAGATCCTCGCGGACACACCCACGGTGCACAACGTCATCGTCTGTGCATTGTGCTCGTGCTACCCGCGGCCGATCCTCGGCAATTCCCCCGAGTGGTACCGGACACCGAACTACCGTCGGCGCCTGGTCCGCTGGCCGCGACAGGTGCTCGCCGAGTTCGGGCTTTACCTGCCGGACGAAATCACAGTCCATGTCCAGGATTCCAACCAGAAGCACCGTTTCATGGTGATGCCCATGCGTCCCGAGGGCACAGAGGACTGGTCGGAGGATCAGCTGGTCGAGATCATCACCCGTGACTGCCTGATCGGTGTGGCGCTGCCGAAGGCCGGTGTCACGACCAACATGATCGTCGATACCCGGCCGGCGATTCACCCGGGCAACGCCGGATGAACGAGGCGCAGGGTCCCGTTCGCATCGCACCACTGCAGGAAATCGTCGAGCGAGATCAAGTCTGGTCGCGAATGGCTGCGAAATGGGGCGTCGAGAATCCCGTACCGCCGTGGAAGACGAGCCTGGACGGTATGTGCGACGCGCTCGATCGAGCCTCGTGCGACGCGAACATCCCCGATTTCAAGCAACGGCGCGACGAGGAGGATGAACTCTCGGCCGGCCTCTACTCCGACCTGCCCTACCCGGAGAACCAGCTGATGGCGTTGGCGCACTCGCTGGTGTCCCGCGGCGTGATCGACGAGACCGAACTCAGGGAGCGATTGGCGACGATCCGCGCGAGGCTGGAGGCCTGACCACGCCCACGCGCTAGGTTCGTTCCGTGGAGAAAGTCATCATCGCGCTGCGGCGTGCCGATGCGGACGAGGCATGGTGTACGAGGCTGCGCACTCACGTCGTGACCGAGCTGCTCGAGCTGGGACTGCCGGGGGTGGCCGTCAATGTGCGCGACGACGCCGTGCGCCATTCGCTCATGACGCTGACGACGCTGGATCCGCCCGTCGTCGGGTTCGTCACGGTGTGGGCGCATCAGTGCTACGCCGAACCGGTGACCGCCGCGCTGACCCGGCTGGCGTCCGAGGTGGACGACGTCGCCGCTTATCTGGTCACCGAATCGGTGCCACTGCCGCCGCCGCCCACGGCTCCGGGGGCGCGCACGGATGGCTTCGCCAACGTCGCGCTGCTGCGCAGGCCGGACGATCTGGACGACGCGACCTGGCGGCGGCGCTGGCACATCGACCACACCCCGGTGGCGATCGAAACGCAGTCGACGTTCGGCTACACCCAGAACGCAGTGGTACGTGCTCTGACACCGGAGGCCCCGGTGATCGACGCGATCGTCGAAGAGCTGTTTCCCGAGACGGCGCTCACCGACCTGCACGCGTTCTTCGACGCACCCGATGACGACGAACTGAACCGCCGGATGCAACGAATGGTCGCGAGTACGTCCGCATTCGGCGCGAATCGCGACGTCGACACCGTACCGACGAGCCGTTACGTGTACCGGACACCGTTCGTGGCCGACAACAGGATCGGGTGATGACATGACGACCCTCGACGAGGCATTCGCATTGGCCGCAGACGACAGCGGACTCGCGGTGGTGTCGACGGTCCGCGCCGATGCCACGGTGCAGGCATCGCTGGTCAACGTCGGTGTGCTGCCGCATCCCGCCACCGGTCGGCCCGCCCTCGGGTTCGTCACCTACGGCAAGGTGAAGCTGGCGAACCTGCGGGCGCGTCCGCAACTGGCGGTGACGTTCCGCAAGGGCTGGCAATGGGCCACCGTCGAGGGCATGGCCGAATTGGTGGGCCCCGATGATTCAAGAGGTTGGCTCACCGACGCAGACCAGCTTCGGTTGTTGTTGCGCGAGGTGTTCACTGCGGCCGGTGGCACACACAGCGATTGGGACGAATACGACCGGGTGATGGCCGAGCAGCGGCGCACCGTCGTGCTTATCGCACCCACTCGGGTGTACAGCAACGGTTAACGCATACGCTGCTGGCGTGATTCTCGAGATAGCCGACGACAACAGGGTGCGGACGCTGACCCTCAATCGGCCCGATGTCCTCAACGCCTTCAACGAAGAGCTCTACCGCGCCACCGCGAGCGCGTTGAATGAGGCGGCGGCCGATCCGGACGTCGCCGTGGTACTGCTGACCGGCGCGGGCCGGGCATTCAGTGCGGGCAACGACCTCAACGAAATGCAGAGGCGCATCACCGATCCCACCTTCAACGAGCAGGGCAGTCACTTCTCGACGATGATCGATGCGCTCGCCGATTTCCCCAAACCGCTGATCTGTGCGGTGAACGGAGTCGGAGTGGGTATCGGCGCGACCATCCTCGGCTACGCAGATCTGGTGTTCATGT
>CAZOIX010000349.1:0-5132 GCA_964579685.1 uncultured Mycobacterium sp. | reverse complement strand
GCAGGATCTGGCCGGTGGCGTCGACGACATCCGCGTCGTCGGGAACGGCGAGGCCGGCACCGACGTCGGCGATCTGGCCGTCCGACACCAGAACGTCGACCCGGTCCCCCTCGCCGTAGCGCCGCACCCCGCGGATCAGAACGGTCATGCGCTGACCCCCACCGTCTCAGCGCCCACCAGCAGGTGGAACAGCACCGCCATTCGGATATGCACACCGTTGGAAACCTGTTGCAGGACCGCCGATTGTGAGGAATCGGCGACCGAGAACGCGATCTCCATACCGCGCACCATCGGGCCGGGGTGCAGTACCACCGCATTACCCGGGAGCATCGCCTGCCGCTTCTCGGACAGCCCGTAGAGCACCGAGTACTCCCGCGCGGACGGGAAGAACCCACCGTTCATCCGCTCAGCCTGCACGCGGAGCATCAGCACCGCATCTGCGACCGGCAGTTCCGCGTCGAGGTCGTGCGAGACGGTGACCGGCCAGTCGGCGACCCCGACCGGCAGCAGGGTGGGTGGCGCGACGAGCACCACCTCGGCGCCGAGCGTGTCCAGCAGCAGCACGTTGGAGCGCGCGACCCGACTGTGCAGGACGTCGCCGACGATCACCACACGCTTGCCCTCGATGTCACCCAGACGTTGGCGGATGGTCAACGCGTCGAGCAGCGCCTGGGTCGGGTGCTCGTGGGTGCCGTCGCCGGCATTGATCACCGCGGGGCCGCCCTGTTCGGTGAGTGTCCACTCCGCGAGTTGCTGGGCCGCCCCCGATGCGGGGTGGCGGATGATCAACGCGTCGGCGCCGGCGGCCCGCAGGGTGAGCGCGGTGTCGCGGAGCGACTCACCCTTGGAGACAGAGGATCCCGACGCGCTGACGTTGATGACGTCGGCGCTCATCCACTTACCCGCCACCTCGAACGACACCCTGGTGCGGGTGGAGTTCTCGTAGAACATCGTGATGATGGTCCGCCCGCGCAGGGTCGGAAGCTTTTTCACCTCGCGACCGAGCAGCGCCTGACTGAATCGATCGGCGTTGTCCAGGATGGCCACGGCGTCCGCGCGCGACAGGTCGGCGGCCGAGAGCAGATGCTTCATCGCGCGGGCCCTCCCTGCGGTGCGATCCAGATGCCTTCGACCTCATCGTCTTCGGTGAGACGCACCTTGACGTTTTCGCTGCGTGAGGTCGGCACGTTCTTGCCGACGTAGTCGGCGCGCAGCGGAAGCTCCCGGTGACCGCGGTCGACGAGCACGGCGAGTTGGACGGCGCGCGGCCGCCCGATGTCCCGCAGCGCGTCCAGCGCGGCGCGGACGGAGCGCCCGGTGTAGAGGACGTCGTCGACCAGGATCACGAGGGTGCCGTCGATGCCGCCCTCGGGAATCGAGGTGTCCTCGAGCGGGCGCGGGGGCTTGGTATCCAGATCGTCTCGGTAGAGCGTGTTGTCAAGGGCCCCGCGGGGCACGGTGACACCGGCGAACTCCTTGATCTTGTCCGCGAGCCGCGCAGCCAGGGTGACGCCGCGGGTGGGGATGCCGAGCAGGATGACGGGGGGTGCATCGGGACCGTCGAGTGCGGTCTTCTCGATGATCTGATGGGCGATACGGGAGATGGTCCGGCCGACGTCCGCTGCGGACATCAGTTCCCGGTCTGTGCCAGGCGCGCCCAAGTGACCCTGACCTCCTTCTCCGCCTCTCGGGACGGCTCTTTAAAGGATGTCGAAACTTCCGCGGAGCTTAGCACCAGCGATCCGAACCGCCGCACGCGACACCAGTACGCTGGCGGCGATGAAGCTCGACGGTAACCAGGCGTCCATTCGCGAGGCGATCGACTCCGGCCTGCTCGCAGGCGCTGTCACGCTGGTGTGCCAGTCCGGCGAGGTCCTGCAGGTCAACGAACTCGGTTACCGGGACGTCGATGCGGGACTGCCGATGCAACGCGACACCGTCTTCCGCATCGCCTCGATGACCAAACCGGTCACCGTCGCGGCGGCGATGAGCTTGGCGGAGGAAGGCAAGCTCGCACTCGACGATCCCGTCGCGACGTGGCTGCCCGAGCTGGCTGACATGCGCGTGCTGGTCGATCCGCGGGGCGTGCTCGAGAAGACCACGCCCGCGCGTCGGCAGATCACGCTCGACGACCTGATGACGCATCGCAGCGGGCTGGCCTACGCGTTCTCCGTGGTCGGTCCGCTGAGCAAGGCGTACGGGCGGATGTCCTTCCGGCAGGACCAGGACCGCTGGCTGGCAGAGCTCGCGACACTTCCGCTGGCGCATCAGCCCGGTGACCGACTCACCTACAGCCACGCGACCGACGTCCTGGGCATCGCCCTGTCGCGGATCGAGGGCAAGCCGCTGTCCGATGTCCTGTCCGAGCGGATCTTCGGCCCCCTCGGAATGGTCGACACCGGGTTCTCGGTGGGCACCGCGGGACGGCGGCGTGCCGCGACGATGTACAAGCTCGACGCGAACATGGTGCTGCAGCACGACGTGATGGGGCCGGCACCGATCACCGATCCGCCGTTCTGCACGGGCGGGGCCGGTCTGTGGTCAACCGTCGACGACTACCTCCGGTTCGCCAGGATGCTGCTTGCAGGCGGCACACTCGACGGTGTGCGCGTGCTATCCGAAGAATCGGTGCGACAGATGCGCACCGATCGTTTGACCGACGAGCAGAAACGGCAACCGTTTCTGGGGTCACCGTATTGGGTGGGCCGCAGCTTCGGGCTCAACCTCTCACTGGTGACCGACCCCGCCAAGTCGCGCCAGCTGTTCGGGCCGGGCGGGCTCGGCACATTCGGCTGGCCTGGCGCCTATGGCACATGGTGGCAGGCCGACCCGAGCGCCGATCTGATTCTGATCTACCTGATCCAGAATCTCCCCGAACTCGACTCCGACGCCGCGGCGGCCATCGCGGGCAACACCTCGTTGGCGAAACTGCAAAGCGCGCAGCCCAAATTCGTCCGCAGAACCTACCAAGCCCTCGACGGCTAGCACTACGGTGAGGGGTATGGCACAGCGCACCGTGGTTATCAGCGGCGCGGGTATCGCGGGACCCTCACTGGCCTTCTGGTTGACCCGCAACGGATACCGCGTCATCGTCCTCGAGATCGCACCCGGAATCCGGCCTGGCGGGCAAACCGTCGACCTGCGCGGGGCCGGCGGCGACATCGTCGAACGAATGGGCCTGATCGATGAGATGCGCGATCAGGCGCTGGAACAACGTGGCATCGCATGGATCCGCTCCGACGGGACCAGGCGTGCGGAAATGCCGGTCACCGCGTTCGACGGCAACGGCCCCGTATCCAAATTGGAGATTCTGCGCGGCGATCTGGTGGAGGTGTTGTACCAGGCCACCAAGGACAGCGCTGAATACCGTTTCAATGCAAGCATTTCGGAGGTGACGCAGGACAGCGACGGCGCCAAGCTGACACTCGCGGACGGTTCCACGTTGCGGGCGGACCTCGTGGTCGGCGCGGACGGTCCACACTCGGCGGTACGCCGGTTGGTCTTCGGGCCTGAAGAGCAGTTCATCAAGCCCATCGGGGGGTACAACGCGTGGTTCTCGGCCCCCGACCGTGTCGGCCTGGACGGCTGGTACTTGATGTATCAGGCACCGGGCGGTCTGAACGCCTCGATGCGGCCGTCACACGATCCGTCGATCGCCAAGGCGGGGTTGGCCTTTCAGTCCGAACCCATCGTCTACAACCGGCACGACCTCGATGCGCAGCGCCAGCTTCTTGTCGAGCGCTTCGCCGGGGCGGGGTGGGAATCTGACGCCCTGCTGGCCGCTGCGAAGGAAGCCGACGATTTCTACTTCGACTCGTTTGCCCAGGTCCACATGCCGAACTGGTCATCTGGGTGCGTCACGCTGGTGGGAGATGCCGGCTACTGCGCGTCACCACTGAGCGGCATGGGCACCAGCCTCGCCCTGGTGGGCGCCTACGTTCTTGCCGGTGAACTCGGAGCAGCGGATTCGTTTGATGCCGAGCACCTTTCGGACAAGCTGTGCCGCTATGAAAAGGTCATGAGGCCGTATGTCGACAACTGCCAGGACCTACCCAACAACATCGACCGCTTCGCCCCCAAGACGGAATCCGACATCGTGAACAACGCGCGGGCGATGAAATGGATGCAGCGCTGGCCGCTCCGGCCCATCGCCGCCCGCCTTTGGTTCAAGGTGGCGGACTCCATCGCGCTGCCCGACTACGGATAGCGCCACCGCCGAGCGGCTACTCCATACAACGCGACAACACCCGACCGAACTGCAGCAGGCGCTGCATCTGAGCCAGCCCCCCGTTATCGACGGACTTGTAGTAGCGGAACGATTCGCAGTAGATGTCGGTCTCGGTGACCGACTTCTGTCTGGATCGCGTGATGAGTTGGGTGTACATCCTCAGCCGGACCTCGGAGAGTCGGCGGGTGCCGTCGTCGAACACCTCGTACTCGGTGGTGAGCACGTGATCGGTGATCGTCGACAACAGGATGGTGCGGACCGAGGCGTTGAGGACGGGCCGCGGACGGTCGTCGACGGTCGACGTCTCGTCGTCGGCGCGCCAGATGATCAGCCGGTGCCCGTCGGTGAGGACGACCTCCTGCCACAACGGATTCTCGTCGCTATCGCCCCACGAACCCTCGCCGAAGCCGCGGGACATGATGAACGACCTGATCGCGGGAAATTCGACAACGGAACGCAGTTGGTCAAGGGCCAGTTCGGGATCGCGCAGGTATACCTTGGCCGCTTCATCCACACTCGAGTACGGCGCCCAATCCTGCGGTGCTCCCATTACGTGCCTGCACCCGACTCGCCGGTCCCCCGAACCGCTTGCGCGGCGGCGCGGATCTGCGGGGTCACCAGCATCACCTGGCCGAGCACACCGTTGACGAAACCCGGTGAATCGTCGGTGGATAACTGCTTGGCCAACTCGACGGCCTCGTCGACGGCGACCGGCTCTGGAACATCATCGGCATGCAGCAATTCCCACACCGCCACCCGTAGGATCGCACGGTCGACGGCAGGCAGTCGGTCCAGCGTCCGGCCTTGCAGGTGGGCCGAGATCAGGTCGTCGATGTGCGCGGTGTGGTCGGTCACCCCGTGCGCCACCGTCACCGTGTAGGGGTTCAGCGGCGAGATATCGGAC
>CAZOIX010000348.1:0-5135 GCA_964579685.1 uncultured Mycobacterium sp. | reverse complement strand
GACCAACCGGGCCGCCCGGCGGGTTTCGTTGCCCAGCAACTCGGCGTGCCGGCGTGCGCGCGCGCCGGTGCCGCCGGCATTGGCCGAGGGTGCGGTGTCGGCGACCAGCTGGTTGGCGACAACCTGGATGCCAGCAAGCGGGGTTCGCAACTCGTGGGCGGCATCGGACAAGAACCGCCGACTCTGCGCTTCGGCCCGCCGCGCCGTGGCCGCGGCGTCGTTGGCGCTTTGCTCGGCGAACTCGAGCGCGTCGAGCATCCGGTCGAAAGCCTCAGCGGCGTTGCCGAGTTCGGTCTTGGGCCGGTCCGGACGCAGCCGACGGCCCCGGTCGCCCCGGGTGATGCCGTCGGCCGTGGCGGTCAGTCGCTGTAGCGGCGCCAGCGCCCGCCCCGCCACCAACCTCACCGCCAGCGCCGCCACCGCCAGCGTGGCGATGGCGCCGATCAGCATGTTCCGCCGCATGGTGGCCCTGGTGCGGGTGACCCCGCTGGTGTCGGCCTGGATGGTGAGCAGTGAGCCGTCGGACAACTCGCCGGTGACCTTCATGCTCGGCAGGTCCGCCCACGGCAGCGGTGTCCGCGCGCCACCGTTGAGCGGAACGGGCCCGGGCCATGGATGCGAATGTTCGGGAGCCGGAGTCACCTCGGGATCGCCGTAGACGGTGCCGTCCGGACCGATCACCTGTACGCGGAAATCGGGCTGTTCCAATACTTTTGCCACTTCTCGTGGGCTGAGACCCGCCTCGACCAGCCCGGGCGCATCGTAGAACAGGTCGGCCATTTCATCATCGAGGTCATCGGTGAGGCGCGCGCCGAACACCACATCGAATGCGATACCGACGAACAGCAACAGCAAGGCGATGAGCCCGATGACGGCCAGGATGACGCGGCGGCGCAATGACGGTGTCGGCGTGGCGCTCTGGCTCATCACACGCTCGCTGACAGCCGATAACCGATACCGCGAACGGTGTGCAGCACCCGCGGCCCGTGGGCCTCGAGCTTTCGTCGCAGGGCGCTGATGTACACCTCGACCAGGTTGGGGTCATAGGCGTCATATCCCCACACCGCGTTGAGAATCTGGTCCTTGCTGACCACCCGTCCTCGCTGATCTGCCAGATAGAACAACAGCTTCAATTCCGTGGCGGTCAGGTCCAGGACCGCTCCGGCGCGGCTCGCGGTCGCCGCGTCCAGATCGAGCACGAGATCACCGAGCTGGATGGCCGAGGAGACCCGGCCCTTGCGTCGCAGCACCGCCGCAACCCGGGACAGCAACTCGGCGATTTCGAAGGGCTTGACCAGGTAGTCATCGGCTCCGCTGTCCAGCCCGCGCAGCCGGTCCTCGAGCGCATCTCGCGCCGTGAGGAGCACGATGCCGGCGTCCCCGTAGCTGCGTACCACGTCGATCAGGGCGAACCCGTCGCGACCAGGCAACATGACGTCCAACACCACCACGTCGGGCCGAAACGCCGCCAACACGTCTTCGAGCCCACCGCCGTCGACACGCCCGCCGCTGACATAGCCGGCGTCGGCGAGTGCCTCCACCACCATCTCCCGGATGGCGACCGAATCTTCCACGATGAGCACCCGCGGGGGGCCGGCGTCTTTGCCGTGTTCGGTGGGCATGTCTGACATTGTCCCAGCCGCCGGCCTGAGGCGAGCCTGAAGGAAGCGTATTCATGGCGCCCACTTCAGGTTCGCTTCAGGCCAGCGCATGAGCGTGGACATCGTAAGGAATCAACACAGGCCGCAGGAGGATCCCTTGCCCTGCATCAGATCTTGCGGCGGCCACCATCACCAAGGAGTTGACTGACCATGAAGAAAAGGAACTGCATCACCGCACTGGTCGCAGGCGGCGTGTGTGCACTGTCCCTCGCCGTCGCCCCCATTGCGTCTGCCGCCCAGACCACGCCGAATTGCGCGAATGTGGGCTCGTTGACGACGCTGTGCCAGTCGAACGGCAGCGCCAGTCTGCAGACTTCGCCGGAGGTCCGTGCCTACAACCAGTGGGCGTTCTGGCTCGGGCCCGGACGGCATTCCCGCCGGTGAACCTCCAGGTGGGAAAATACACCTGAGGTTGGTCCCGGCGTCCGTCGCCGCGACGCCGGGACCAACGCTGTTGCGATACCGATACCGGAGTAGCACTGGCCCACAGGGCTGTTCACGTTCTACACCAGGCTCCAACCTCGGAGCGCCCGATCACCGTGGCGGCGGTCCGGTGAATCTCGTCGATGAGGCGTTGCGCCAGGGTGTCGAGCCCGACTTCGGTCGCGGTCGCCACTCCCTGCGCTTCCATCGCCGGCAGAAGCGTCTCGACGATGTCGACGACAGCCCGTAACCACACCTCTGCTGAAGTGCCGGACCCGATGAACGTCCGCATCATCAGTGTCGGCGTCGGTAACCCGGCGTCGGTGAAGGCGCCGTGCAGTCGGTCGGCCATGTCCCAGGAGGTGTCCGTCCGCTCCAGCGTCTCGAGAATCCATTCACAGCAACGGTCGTGGGTCGGTGCGGGAGGCGACGATCGGATGGCACGCCAGTCCGGTTCGTGGAACACGATGATGCCGCCCGGTGCCAGATGCTGGGAGAGCCGGCGAAGCATCCTGGCTGGATCGGCCTGGAATGTCAGGACATAACGGCCGAGGATGGCATCGAATGGCTTTTCGAACCTCAATTCGGCAGGATCGCCCACTCGGAAGCTCACGATGTCGGACAGGCCCTGAGCCGACGCGGTGGCCGAAGCCGCGTCCACTGCATCTGCCACTCTGTCCGTTCCAACGACCACCCCTCCGGGCATCGTCAGTGCCGAGGCGAGAAAGGCGACATCGCCCGCCCCGCTGCCAATATCGAGGACGCGCATTCCGGGGCCCAGTCCGGCCCTCACCAGGTATTCCCGCGTGATCGCGTCGAGCAGCACGGCCTGGCGCCGCAGGCGACCCAATTCGTGATCCGAGTGGCCCAATACATAGTGGGGTCTGGTCAAGTCACACGCCTGCCTTCGGGACCCGTGAGTACCTCGTGGCCTGCGCGGATCAGCCGGACACGTCGATTGTGCCAGACGGCACCCCGTAGACACTGCGGCACAGGGAAATACCGGTCGTCGCCGTCAGTCGCTGTGCCGAGCCCAGGCGATGATGAAGATGACCATCGCAGTCACCAGGGAAATGAGCACCCACAGAACCCCGAATTCGTCGATCAAGATCCCGGTGGGTGGATTCTCGGGGAATACTTCCCGAATGGGGACGACGGCGAACAACATGACCGCGAACCAGGCAATCATCGGCGGTTGAAACTTCTTGGCACCCCGCGCGACGTTCACTGCGACATACAGCGCCGACGGCGGGAGTGCCAGCAGCACGAGGCACAGCCCGAGCGCCATCGCAATGGTGACCCGCGAGCGCGAAAACGTAATGATGGCATCGTCGTTGGCACGATTGGTGCCGATTCCCTCACCCATGTGGTTGTGGCTGATCTCCCAGCCGTGGATCGAGCCGGCGACTTCCATGCGTGCCGGAACATGACGACGTGACTCGTCTGAGCCGGCGCTGACGCTGGCGGTGATGGGCGAGGTCGTATAGGTGTCGAACGGGTACTTGTTGGTGTCACCCCAGGCCCACAGGGAAATTGTGACGACCCCGGGTGCGCTGCCCTCCGAATAGGTGAACTCCCCCAGGCCATTTGACGCGAAGAGCTGCACCGTCATTTCGGTGTTGAGCAGCCCGAACTCCGGATCGATGAACTCGATGCCCGGTACCAGCAACATCTGTGCCGTGAGTTTGTCTTCGACGGCACGGATTGCGGTCGGCTGGAGCAGGATCACCGTCTCGGTGGTACCCGTCAAATCCTCGGTCTTGGGGGTCGACGACGAACGATCGAACGAGAGATACCCCACGAGGAGAAGGCCGAGGTAGATCGCGATGATGATCCCGACAGCGACGATGCCCGGGGAAACTACGCTTGTCGACCGGGCAGCTTTCGCGCCTGGCTCATCCACCGCCGTATCGTAGCGCCACCTCGGTGAGCTGCGCGGCAAAAGCAATTGGGGTGATGCCGAATGCTGTTGCGGTCGTGCGGGCGACGATAAGCTGACTCTGACGCTCGGCGCATTGATCGCGGGAGAGGTGTCCACTGCAATGGTGACCGATTACGACGAAGCCGACACGGCAGAGCTGTATCAACAGGCCAAGAACACGCTGCCGGTCTACCAGGTCGATACCCACTCGCTGCTGAGGCTAGTCGGGGACGTCTCGGGCCAGAAGGTTCTCGATGTCGCCTGTGGCGAAGGGCATTTCACCCGTCTGCTGCGCCGCGCCGGTGCGGCCGAGGCGGTCGGGCTGGACATCTCGACACGAATGATCGAGCTGGCCCGTGCCCAGGAAGCCGGCGATCCGCTGGGCATCCGATACGTGGTCGGCGACGCCTGCGAGGTGGCCAGTCCGCCGCAGGCGTTCGACACCGTCGCCTGCGCCTACCTGCTCGTGTATGCGCGCACGCGCGCCGAGCTGTGCCGCATGTGCGAGGGTGTGGCCAGTCGTGTGCGACCCGGCGGACGCTTTGTGACGATCACGGTCAACCCCGACGTTTACCACTACAAACCGCTGCCCGACTACCGCAAGTACGGCTTCGAGATGAAACTTGCAGATCAGCCGTACGAGGGCGCCCCGATCGATTTCACGGTGCTGGTGGGTGCCGCGGGTTTACACATCCAGAACTACTACCTGCCCCTTGAGGCCTACCGATCAGAGTTGGAAGCGGCAGGCTTCGTCGATGTGGCGGTCCACGTGCCCGTTGTCCCTGCGGACGCCCTCGCCGCGCACGAACCAGGCTTTTGGGACGACTTCGTCGAGTTCCCGGTGTTCAGTCTCTTCGACTGCCGAAAGGGGTGGGCTGACTCGCGGCCAGAGTCCGAGACCGCCCCGGTCACGCCGCGGTGAGCTCGGCGGCTCCGAACGACACGTTGAACCGGTCACACCAGATGCTGACGCTGTTGAGCCCGTCGACGTCGGTGCCCGCGGGCACCGGGTAGTTGGCGCTCCCGCGGTTTCCCTTCAGCGGGCCGAGGTCAACCCAGCGGCCGTCGTCGAAGACACCTGCGGCCTCGGTTCCCGGCGTCACCGGCGCGTCGGTCAGCCACACCTTGAG
>CAZOIX010000347.1:0-5152 GCA_964579685.1 uncultured Mycobacterium sp. | reverse complement strand
GGACCATGTTCTGGGACCAGTCGACGGCGCTGGCATTGCTGGATCCCGCGCTGTTCCAGCCGGTCGGGGCCCATCTGGAGACGGTGCTCAGCCCGCAGGAGTTCCAGCGCGCCTGGGTCGAGTACACCAACCTGTCGGTGTCCTACCGCTAGCGCCGGTGTGGGCCACCGGCAAAAACACGTCGACAACCGTGGGAGAATTGTCGACGTGACTACCCAACCGGCGCCGTGGCAGGCGAGCAGCGGCCATCACGCGCGCCAGCGTGTGTTCACGCAGTCGAGCAAGTTGCAGGACGTTCTCTACGAGATCCGCGGTCCGGTGCACGAGCACGCCTCCCGGCTGGAGGCCGAGGGCCACCGCATCCTGAAGCTGAACATCGGCAACCCGGCGCCGTTCGGGTTCGAGGCGCCCGATGTGATCATGCGCGACATCATCCAGGCACTGCCCTATGCGCAGGGCTATTCGGATTCCAAGGGCATCGTCAGCGCGCGCCGCGCGGTGTTCACCCGCTACGAACTCGTCGACGGGTTCCCCCGCTTCGACATCGACGACGTCTACCTCGGCAACGGGGTCTCCGAGCTGATCACGATGACGCTGCAGGCGTTGCTGGACAACGGCGACCAGGTGCTGATCCCGGCGCCGGACTATCCGCTGTGGACGGCGTCGACGTCGCTGGCCGGCGGCACCCCGGTGCACTACCTGTGCGACGAGACCCAGGGCTGGCAGCCCGACATCGCCGATCTGGAGTCCAAGATCACCGAGCGCACCAAAGCGCTGGTGGTGATCAACCCGAACAACCCCACCGGAGCGGTGTACAGCTCCGAGATCCTCGAGCAGATGGTCGAATTGGCGCGCAAGCATCAACTGCTGCTGCTCGCCGACGAGATCTACGACAAGATCCTCTACGACGATTCCCAGCACGTCAGCCTGGCGACGCTGGCGCCGGATCTGCTGACGCTGACATTCAACGGGCTGTCCAAGGCCTACCGGGTGGCCGGCTACCGCTCCGGCTGGCTGGTGATCACCGGCCCCAAGGAACATGCGGGCAGCTTCCTGGAGGGCATCAGCCTGCTGGCCAATATGCGCCTGTGCCCGAATGTCCCGGCCCAGTACGCCATTCAGGTCGCGCTGGGTGGACATCAGAGCATCGATGACCTGGTGTTGCCCGGCGGGCGACTGCTCGAGCAGCGCGACGTCGCTTGGTCGAAGCTCAACGAGATTCCCGGGGTGTCCTGCGTGAAACCTGAAGGCGCCCTGTACGCCTTCCCCCGGTTGGACCCCGAGGTGTACGACATCGTCGACGACGAACAACTGGTCCTCGATCTGCTGCTGCAAGAGAAGATCCTGGTCACTCAGGGCACCGGCTTCAATTGGCCCACACCCGATCACCTGCGCATCGTGACGCTGCCGTGGGCGCGCGACCTGGCCAACGCGATCGAACGGCTGGGCAACTTCCTCGTCGGCTACCGCCAATAACGAACCTCTACCCTGTTGCGGGTGACGCACTCGCACGCCCATTCGCATTCCCTGCGCGGACCATCGCCGTTCGCACCGCTCGTCGCCAAGATCGTCGTCGGGCTGCTGATCGCCATCGGCGTCGTCACCCTCGCCGGGGCCGCGTGGCTCTGGCCGAGTCAGCAGAAGGTCGACATCCCGCTGCCGTTCCAGAACTCCGAGGGCGGTGCGGTCACCACGGAGGCGGGTCACGTGGTGTCCACCAGTGCGGCGGCCTGCGGATACCAATCGGTGGGAGCGGTGCTGACGGCCCCGCCGGCACCCACGCAGGGCAACGCCAACTGTGTGCAGGCGTTCATCGCCATCGACTACGGTCCCAACGAGGGCGCCAACACCCTGCTTGAGTTCATCGGTGGGGCCGGGCAGCCTGCGCTCGCCGTCGGTGACCAGATCCGGATAACGCGCCAGGTCGACCCGACCGGCACGACCACCTACTCGTTCTACGACTACGAGCGCACATGGCCGTTGATCGGGCTGGCGGTGGCGTTCGCGGTGGTGGTGGTCGCGGTCGCGCGATGGCGCGGATTCCGGGCGCTGATCGGCATCGTGGTGGCATTCGTGGTGCTGGTCGTGTTCATGTTGCCCGCGCTGCGCGACGGGGCCGCCGCCATCCCCGTCGCGTTGGTGGCGTCGGCCGCGATCCTCTACGCCGTGATCTACCTGGCGCACGGCGTGAGCCTGCGCACCAGCGCAGCGCTGCTCGGCACGCTGGCCTCGCTGCTACTGGCGGCCCTATTGTCCTGGGCTGCCATCGAATTGACTCACTTGACCGGCCTCTCCGAAGAGACCAACAACGCGGTCGCGACGTACCTGGGCAATGTGTCGATCACCGGCCTGCTGTTGGCCGGTTTCATCGTCGGTTCACTGGGCGTGCTCAACGATGTCACCGTGACACAGGCGTCGACGGCCTTCGAATTGGCTGCCATCGCGGGCACCTCCCGCCGCGCCGTCTTCGTGGGCGCGATGCGGGTGGGACGCGACCACATCGCGAGCACCGTCTACACACTGGTGCTCGCCTACGCGGGTAGCGCGCTGCCTCTGCTGCTGTTGTTCAGCGTCGCCAACCGCTCACTGGGCGACGTGCTGACGAGCGAGAGCGTGGCCATCGAGATCGCGCGCTCCGCGGTGGGCGGCATCGCACTCGCGCTGTCGGTGCCGTTGACCACGGCCATCGCCGCGATCCTCGCGACCCCTAACGCTCCAACAGCCCCAGGAGATAGGAACCGTACCCGGATTTGAGCAGTTCCTTTGCGCGAGTGGCCAACTGGTCATCGTCGATGAATCCGGCCCGCCATGCCACTTCCTCCGGGGCGCCGATCTTCAAGCCCTGTCGGCGTTCGATGGTACGCACGTAGTCACTGGCGTCCAACAGTGAATCGAACGTTCCGGTGTCCAGCCACGCGGTTCCGCGGGCGAGCACCTCGACCGAGAGCCGGCCCTGGTTGAGATAGTGCTGGTTGATGTCTGTGATCTCGTATTCGCCTCGGGCGGAGGGCTTTATCGAGTGCGCGATCTCGATGACGTCGTTGTCGTAGAAGTACAGTCCGGGAACCGCATAGTGCGACTTCGGAGTGGCCGGCTTCTCCTCCAGTGACAGTGCGGTGCCGTCTTCGCTGAACTCCACGACCCCGTACGCCGAAGGGTTGGCAACCCAGTACGCGAAAATGGCACCGCCGTCGATCTTTTGAAAACGAGTCAGGCTTGTTCCCAGGCTCGGGCCATAGAAGATGTTGTCCCCCAAGACCAAAGCCACCGAATCGCTGCCGACGTGCTCGGCACCGATGACGAACGCCTGCGCCAGGCCGTTGGGCTTCTCCTGCACGGTATAGCTCAGATCGATGCCGAAATGCGACCCGTCGCCGAGCAGTCGCTGAAAGGAAGATGCGTCCTCCGCCGTGGTGATCACCAGGATGTCGCGGATGCCCGCCATGATCAGCGTGGACAGCGGGTAGTAGATCATCGGCTTGTCGAAGACCGGCACCAGCTGCTTGCTGACACCCATGGTGATCGGATAAAGACGTGTCCCGGATCCGCCGGCGAGGATGATTCCTTTCATCAGCCCACCACATCACGGTCGGTCAACTCGGTGGCCGCCAGGGCCGACGCCAGGTTGTCATGGCGGAACACCGAGGTGACGTGGTCGTGCACCACCCGGAACGCCGCCGCCTTTCCGTCCTCCTCCTCCGCGACCACCACACCGTCGCGGACATACATCCTGCCCGGGACGGCCGCCGTCGTCGCCAACGAACTCGCCCATTCACGCAGGGCGGCATGACCCTGTCCTGCGCCGTTGGCGTCGCCGAACTCGATGTCGTCGCTGGAAACCTGTATCAGGGTGTCGAGGTCCTGCTCATTGAGCGCGTCATGCCAGGCGAGGACGGTGGCGATCTCCGAAGTGCTCATGGTCCTCGAAGGTACCGCTCCACTCAGAACGGGGTTCGATCGAGCCAGGTGTCCCATACCTCCGAATCGCCGAACACCTCGATCCCGAGTTCGGTCACCGGGCGCCTGCGCACGAGCGCGAGCAGCAGGTCGGTGGCCGGTCCACGCAGCGCGACATCGCCCTTGGCGTGGTCGTGGCTCCAGGAGATGCCGTGCTCGTCGTTGACGATGGTCCACTCACCGGTGGGACCGAGCCCGGCGTCGGTGGCATGCAGGTGCAGCGCGCGACCGGGCGGAATCGGGGGGGTTTGCCGATCCGACTGGACCACGGTTCGCTCGATCCACTCGCTGATGGCGTCGGCCGCCAGGTCGGCCGCCAGACTGTAGTCGGTACCCAGTGCGATCGCGGCGTCGGCAAGGTGCACATCCACTTCGTGCAGCCGTCTGCGGATCCACCATCCGGCGGGCCGTGATCCGAGAAACGTCCACACGCGCGCATCGGAGCCCACCTGATCGACCGCGATGATGACCTGCTGAGCGCTGCCGTTCAGCCAGTCGATGGCGGCGTTGGGGTCGTCGGGCGGTCTGCCGTCGCGCACATCGCGCGGGTCGAGCGGCTGGCTGCGGCGCTCGGCGACGATCTGGGCGGCCCACCGGTTTCCCCGCCCGACGTGTCGGAACAACTGCTTCAGCGTCCACTCCGGGCAGGTCGGCACCGGTGTCGAAGGGTCCGCGCCGCGAATCAGTTCGCCGAAGGCCTGGGTCTGGTCAAGCAGGGCGGCTCGGAAATCCACGTCACGAACTTACAGCGGTGCGCGCCTTGCCAAGCGAGATCGGCAGCGACGTCCAGCCGCGCAGCACCCGGGTTTCCCGCCTGCGTCCACCGCCCGCCAGCCGCGCATCGGGGAAGCGTTCGAAGAAGGTCCTCAAACCGACCTCCCCTTCGGCGCGGGCCAACGCCGCCCCGAGGCAGTAGTGCCGCCCGCCGGAGAACGACAGATGCTTACCGGCGTTGTGCCGTTCGATGTCGAACCGGTGCGGATCGTCGAACACCTTCGGGTCCCGGTTGGCGCCCGCGAGATAGATGATCACGGCCTTGTTGCGTCGCACCGTGGTTCCGGCGACGTCGGTGTCCTTCGTCGCGATGCGCGCACTCAGCTGCACCGGTGCGTCCAGCCGCAGGATTTCCTCGACCGCCGTCGGCCACAGCTCGGGACGGACCGCCAGGGTGTCGAGATGCTGCGGGGTGTCCAGC
>CAZOIX010000346.1:0-5154 GCA_964579685.1 uncultured Mycobacterium sp. | reverse complement strand
CCCGGATTCTCCGCCTGTTCGACTTCGCCGCGCAGCACCGCTCGGCATACCGCAACGTCGTGCCGAGCGCTGTGACGCAACGGGTCGCTGCGGCATTCCGTGTCGAATTGCTTCCCGCATGCGAGGAGATCGCCGCCCAGGGCATGCAGGCGGTGACCGCCGTCGCGGGCCTGACGCCTGACGCGGTGACCCGATTCCTCGTCGGCGGATTCATGGAGGTGCTCCGGTCGTGGATGGAAGACCCCGACTCGAGCGACCTCGTCGACCGCGCCGGCGCGGCATTGGACACCGTCAACGCCCTTCTCGGCCTGACCACACCTACGAACGGATTTCATCATGGGTAGACATCACGCACCGACGTCACATCCGGCGCGCGATCGCGTCGCCATCCGCACCATGGCCCTGGCGATGATCGGCCTGACCGTCTTCGTCGTCGCGATGATCGCGAGCTATTCCGGCGCCTTCGCCAAGCCGACGCTGCATCACCTGACCGTCGCCGTGGCGGGCCCCGAGCAGTTGGTCGACGGTATCCGCGGCCGGGACGGGTTGGCGGTCAACGCGGTCGGAGACGACGCGGCCGCGCGGCGGCAGGTCTACGAACGTGCCGCCGACGCGGCCTTCGTCGTCGGCCCGGCCGGTGACTTGACAATCCATGTGGCCGGGGGCGGTGGACGAAGCGTCGCCAGCGCCGCCGAAACTGTCGGCCGCGCGATCGCCGCCGAGTCCGGACTGGCCGCCACGGTCGACGACGTCGCGCCGACGGCCGCAGGCAACCCTTCGGGCACGGTTGAGTTCTACGCCGTCATCTTCATCTCCATCGGTGCATCGGTGGGAGCCGCCGTCTTCGGCCGCCTGATGGGAAGCGTGCGCAACCCGACTACGCTGGCGCTGCGCACGATGACGCTCGCCGGCTACTCGGCACTGCTCGCGGGTTGCGTGACGTTTTACGTCGACGGTGTGCTGCATGCGCTCATCGGCCACCCGTGGCAGGTGTTCGGTGCGCTGTGGTTGTACTCGATGGCAGTGGGCGGCGCCATCTCCGGCGTCGCCGCCGCATTCGGAACGGTCGCCTCGATGGCGCTGACGGCGTTCCTCGTCATCATCGGCAACGCGGCCGCTGCGGGACCGGTCGGACGCCCGCTCCTGTCGGGCTTCTACTCGGAGTTGAATTCCGTGGTGCCGCAGGGATCGGGAGTCTCGTTGCTACGCAGTATCGAATACTTCGGCGGCAACGGTGCACACACTCCGCTCGTCACGCTGACGATCTGGGGTGCGGCAGGGTGCGTGCTCGCAGTCCTCGCCACGGCGTCGCGCGTGAATTATCGTGCCCTGCATGAGCATTTCCGCGCCGATGCGGCCGGGCGAAACCGAGCCCTACTACGATCTCGGCTCATATCACCGGCCGATTGACTCGCCGTCGCCGCAGGCGCAGGTGTGGTGCGATCGCGGGCTGGTGTGGTCCTACGCGTTCAACCACGAAGAGGCGATCCGGTGCTTCGATCGCGCACTCGAACTCGATCCCGACCTCGCGATCGCCAGGTGGGGGGTGGCGTACGCGATCGGACCGAACTACAACAAGGCATGGGAGGCGTTCGACCCCGTCGATCTCGGGGCCGCGTTGATGCGCGCGCGAACGGAGCTGCAGTTGGCGGCCGCCGGCCGGGCGTCACGCGTCGAACGGGGATTGATCGAGGCGCTGCAGAACCGCTTCCCCACCGACGATCCCCACGACACAGAGGCCCTGCAGGCCGGTAGTGCCGCCTACGCCGACGCGATGGCGGCACTGGCGGTGACCTATCCCGACGACATCGACGTGCAGACCCTGGCCGCGGATGCCTTGGTCAACGTCACCGCGTGGGCATTGTGGGACACCAGAACCGGTGAGCCCGCGCCGGGCTCGCGAGTGGTGGAGGCCAAGCGCATCCTCGACGACGCGCTGGCCACCCCCGCGGGTCGCGGGCATCCGGGAATCCTGCACCTCTACATCCACACGATGGAGATGTCGGCCAGTCCTGCGGATGCGCTTCCCGCGGCAGACCTGTTACGAGATCTGGTTCCCGACGCCGGACACCTGCGGCACATGCCCAGCCACATCGACGTGCTGTGTGGGAACTATCGCGATTCGGTGGTGTCGAACCTCGCGGCGGTGCAGGTGGATCGGCGATTCGTCGAGCACGAGGGACCGCTCAATTTCTACTCGCTCTACCGCGCACACAACCTGCACTTCGTCGTGTACTCCGCGATGTTCGAAGGGAGTTCGCAGACCGCGCTGCGCGCCGCGGCCGAACTCGCAGATCAGCTCACCCCGCAACTGCTGGCCATCGAATCGCCGCCGATGGCCGACTGGCTCGAGGCGTTCGTGCCGTTGCGCACGCACGTGCTCATCCGGTTCGGTCGCTGGGATGAACTGATCGCGGAGCCGCTGCCCGAGGATCTCGAGCTCTACTGCAGCACCGCCGCCACCATCCACTACGGCCGCGGCGTCGCACACGCCGCGAAGGGCCAATTGGCCCGGGCTCATGCCGAACGCGAGGCGTTCGCCGCCGCATACGAACGCATTCCCGACACCCGGTACCTGTTCAACAACACCGTGCACGACATCCTGGCCGTTGCCGCGGCGATGCTGGACGGCGAAATCGCCTACCGCGAAGCCAGATTCGAAGATGCGTTCGCCTGTTTGCGGCAGGCCATCGCGCTCGACGACGCACTGCCCTACGACGAGCCGTGGGGGTGGATGCAGCCGACCAGGCACGCCTACGGCGCGCTGCTGCTCGAGCAGGGCCACGTCGAGGAGGCCGCCGAGGTGTACGCCGCGGACCTCGGCCTGGATCCCGAACTGGCCAGGCCGTGTCAGCACCCCGGCAACGTGTGGAGCCTGCACGGTTATCACGAATGCCTGCACCGCCTTGGCCGCGCCGCCGAGGCGGCGATCATCGGCCAGCAACTCGACCTGTTGCTGGCACGAGCCGATGTGCCGATCAAGGCGTCCTGTGCGTGCCGGCTCGAGGTCGACGACGCGTGAGACGCGCCCCGGTCCGTAAACTCACCGGCTGTGCCCCTCGACGACGACGATCTTGAACGGCTGAGCCGTTGTGTCGACCTCGCGCGCGAGGCCCTCGACGACGGCGACGAACCGTTCGGCTCGATCCTCGTCGACGACGCCGGCCAGGTGCTGTTCGAGGACCGCAACCGCGTCAAGGACGGTGACCACACCCGCCACCCCGAGTTCGCGATCGCGCAGTGGGCGGTGGCGAACCTGCGCCCAGCCGAAAGAGCCAAGGCCTCGGTGTACACCTCCGGAGAGCACTGCCCGATGTGCGCGGCGGCACACGCATGGGTCGGCCTGGGCCGCATCGTCTACGCCGCATCCTCGGAACAGTTGACGCGGTGGCTGTCCGAGTGGGGTGCCACGCCACCCCCGGTGGCTCCGCTGCCCATCACGACCGTGGCGCCCCGCGTGGAAGTCGACGGCCCGGCACCGGAGTACGCCGACACGATGCGGGCGCTGTACGAAGCGAAGTTCCGGACATGAATGAACCGTCGTGGGTCGAGCACGTGATCTGGTGGCAGGTCTACCCACTGGGCTTCGTGGGCGCCTACCCGGCCGACACGCCCCCGACCGCCGGCGAACACCGGCTGCGCCGCATCGTCGAATGGCTTGATCACGCGATCGAACTCGGCGCGTCAGGCCTGGCGCTCGGACCGATATTCGCGTCGGAGAGCCACGGCTACGACACCACCGATCACTATCGAATCGACCCCCGACTCGGTGATGACGGCGACTTCGCCCACGTGGTCGCCGAGGCCCGCGGCCGCGGGCTCCGTGTGCTGCTGGACGGCGTCTTCAACCACGTGGGCGCCGACTTCGCCAACCAGTCGTGGTTCCGCAAGCAGAACTCCGGTGCCGGCTTCGCCACGTTCGAGGGACACGGCGGCCTGATCGCACTCGATCACGACAATCCCGAGGTCGTCGACTACACCGTCGACGTCATGACGCACTGGCTGGCCCGCGGCGCCGACGGGTGGCGCCTGGACGCGGCGTACGCAGTCCCGGACCGGTTCTGGGCGCAGGTGCTCCCCCGAGTTCGCTCGGCGTTTCCCGACGCCTGGTTCGTCGGGGAGGTCATCCACGGAGACTATTCGGCGCGGGTGCGCGACGGCGGATTCGATTCCGTCACGCAGTACGAATTGTGGAAAGCGATATGGAGCGGACTGAACGACGGGAATTTCCACGAGATCGACTGGGCACTTTTGCGGCACAACGAATTCCTCGACACATTCGTACCGATGACGTTCGTCGGCAATCACGACGTCACCCGGATCGCCAGCCGCCTGGAGAACATCAAGCACCTGGAGCATGCGCTGGTCCTCCTGCTGACCACCGGGGGAACGCCGAGTATCTACGCCGGCGACGAATCCGCCTACCGGGGTGTCAAAGAAGAGCGGTTCGGCGGCGACGACGCGGTGCGGCCCGAGTTCGGTTCTCCCCCAGAGGGTGTCGAGAGGCTCGGCTACGACGAGTTCCGGCTGCACCAGTATCTCATCGGCCTGCGTCGGCGACATCCGTGGCTGCACACGGCGCGCACATCTCCGTTACACCTGACCAACCGGCACTACGTCTACCAGACATGCACCGGGGCGGACGCACTGGTGGTGGCGCTGAACATCGACGACGAACCGTTGTCCTTGTCACTGCCCGAGGTCGGCTTCGACGGCGGCACGATTCTCGCCGGGTCGGGGGCGCCGCCGCAGAACACCGTCACCACCGCCGAGGTCGAGCCGCAGGGCTGGCTGATCATCGCGCCAGGTGCTCGACCGTGAGCGCGTCCTCGACGCCGTCGTAGAGCACATCCAGGACCGCACGGAAGTCGGCATCGTCGTCGGTGGCGCGACCGAAGAGCGTCATCGAGGAACGCACCTTGAGATTGTCGGGCCAGCCGAAGATCTCGTCGGCCGACGAGCCTTTGAGTTGGGCCACCACTCTCGCGCATTCCCGCAGCCGGGGCCCCAGCACGTCATGGCCGAGATAGGCCTTGGCCTCGTCGAGCGAGCCGATGCCGTACCGGATCGCAGTCGGGCTGCGGCCCAGAACAGCCAGTTGGGGAAACACGAACCAGATCCAGTGGCTGCGTTTGGCCCCGGCGCGCAGTTCGG
>CAZOIX010000345.1:0-5154 GCA_964579685.1 uncultured Mycobacterium sp. | reverse complement strand
GAACTCCAACCACTCCTTCGCATCCGGAGACTCCACACCCACATAACCCAACGCCTTCACCAACATGTGCTGTCCTCGGGCGATTCAGTGGTTCGAGACGGTAAGTGACGCATAGCGCTGCTGGAGTGCGGCCCAGTTCTTGCCGGCCTCGCGCCCTCCAGCCAAGTAGGACTCCGGCACTTCGGTGTACGGCGGCCGGGTGGGCCCGGTGCGCATAAAACCGGCTGCTTGGAATTGGGCGTTGTCGATCTGGATGCTGTATTTGAGGAATTCGGCGAAGTTGCCGCCCGGGTAGAGCGTCTCGAGAGCGGCCTCGAGTTCGTCGGTGAGCGTTTGACAGTCGTCCCAGCGGCGGGCTCGGATTAAGTCGCGCAAGTGGGTTACCGGCGCAGGGCCGCAGGCCACATTGCCCGACCAACAGGCGGTGACCTCCTCTGGGAATAGCCGGGCAAAGTAGTACCAGTCGGTCTCAAGCGGCAGTAGCCGCACACGACCGCCGACGGCGCGGAGGTCGGAGAGGAAGGCGGAGCCACTGAGCAGTCCGAGATGCTTGGCAGCGACAACCTGTGGTATCTGGCTAAGCGCCTCGTATGCGGGGGTCCCGATCTTTCCCTTGAAGGCGCCTGGGTTGTCGTAGACAACCATTGCCAGGTTCGGCACTGCCTCGGCCACATCGCGATAGAAGCGCACAATCCCGGCGTCGTCGAGGGGCAGCCACATCGGACGACCGACGAACAAACCGTCGGCACCGAGCTCGCCGAGCCGACGACCTCGAGTGATCGTATCGCGGGTGTTGAGCGTCGTCGCTCCAGCGAAAACCGGGATTCGCCCCGCGACGGCATCGACGACGGTGGCGACGAAGCTTTGCAACTCGTCCCATGTCAGCGAAGCACACTCGCCGAAGGTGCCTGTGGTCATAAGCACGTCGACCCCGCCGCGGACCATCGAGTCGGCAAGCGTCGCCGCCTCGTCGAGGTCCACGGAGAATGTTGTGTCGGGCTGGTCGGCCGTCGGGATGGAGGGCGTAGGAATGATGCCGACGACCCCGGTGATGTCATCAACGGTCAACTTCGTGTCAGGCACAGGCATTGCCTTTCTGGTGAAACGTCAGCGGGCTCGGAGGTTGGCGGGTACTGGGGGAAACGGGTGCGCCCCCAATGACAGCTCGGGCTCTTCGTAGTAGAGATTGAGCGCCTTGAGTGTGGGGATGTCGTTGACCGAGAACAGCACGGCATCTTCTGTCGACCGGTTGACGAAGTGATGGGTGCTCCAGTTAGGTACCGCGAAACTGTCGTGGGGCCCCCAGTCAAGCTCCACGTCGTCGACGACCGTCGTCCCTTCGCCACGCACGACGAAATACACGGCACTCGACGTGTGGCGATGGGCGTCGGTCCGCTGGCCGGGCCGCAGCAATTGCACCCAGCAATCGAGCGTTGGCATGGTCGATCCGCCTGTGACGGGGTTGGCATACCGCAGGACGACGCCGTCGTAGGGACTGCCCGCAAGGCCCGCCATCCGCTGGAGCTGCCGCTCGACGTCGCGCCAGGGATAGCGGAATGGAAAGTTCGCCGTCTTGACCTGCTCCCACGCAGGGCGGAGTAGGCCCCCGCGGTCGGCGAGATGCTCTCCAGGCTCGTCGCGTTGAGGTTGGCGCTTCTCGCCGTAGGACTCATAGAAGGGAACATTGAGCCCGAGCACCAATCCGATATCGAGCACGTCGAGCCAAACGACGTTCTCCGAAGTGGCATTCTCGTGGTCGTGCCACGTCCAGCGAGGGGTTAAGACGAGGTCGTAGTCCTCCATTTGGCACGGCTCGCCGTCCACCACAGTAATCAGGCCGGGGCCGCCTTGAATAGCGAACCGCAGCGCTGCCATGGTGTGGCGGTGCGCATAGGCAATCTCGCCGGGCTTGAGCATCTGCATGCCCATGTTCATGGTGTGCGTGGTTCCCCTGGCATCCGGATTGATGAACGAGAGATTGCGTCGCGCCGTGAAACTTTCGGGCATCACGTCGCACGACTTCAGAAGCTTCGCGTGAACATCGTGCCATCGCCACAGAAAGGGAACACCGGCGGGCTTGGGGCCGCCGACGACGCTTTCCAGCATTTCGTCGTATATCCATTGCCCACGTAAGTTGGCAGCCTCGAGCTCGACGTCGAATTCGCGGAGCTCTGAACTCTCGGCGGTGGACATTGGCTACCTTCTCTGGTTGGCAGAATGACACTCTGTCAATTAGAGATTATCGGCACCCGCCGGTCGCGTCAATAGCGCACGGGCAGCACTGAGCTGACCTCTTGGGTCAGTACCCCTAACGGGGCGAAAGGTCGAGTTATGCAGCACGCTAGACGAATTCGACTCCGCCGCCATCCAGATCATCCGGTGCCGCAATTCGTGGTGTCGCGGGTGCTCCCGGATGGACTTGCGAGCGTGTTCGTTGAGCTGCTCGCGCGCCGATCTGCGGAAAGACTATCTTCTTCAGCCAGCACGTCGGCAGCCCCCCGTGCCGACTCGCGCCAGCTCCGCTAGTCATCTCGGATCGGCGCACAACGCAATGAGGACACTGTTGCCGCTGGGGAGCAACTCGGGATCGGGTGAGGCGAGATAACGGCAAGGCGTTGATCTTGAGGGCCGTGTTTCCCGCTGGTGAGACGTTGTCGAACTAAGATTGCGGCGCCGCAGCGAGCATCTTCGGCGGACGTACAGTGTCACGTCTGATGCAGCGGGCAACCACGCGTGGCCGCACTATGGTGATCGCGTCGCGGCAGTGTCGGGTGGGTTCG
Organism: uncultured Mycobacterium sp.; assembly: GCA_964579685.1. Taxonomy (GTDB): domain Bacteria; phylum Actinomycetota; class Actinomycetes; order Mycobacteriales; family Mycobacteriaceae; genus Mycobacterium. Next base: position 2,374 of record CAZOIX010000345.1, on the reverse strand, counting down.
TCAACAGTTCGAGCCTCTCCCGCACAGTTTCGAGATCGCTGCCGGCCTTCAGTGCACGCCTGCACTCGATCAGTGCTCGAGGCCAGTTCACGATCGCGGCGCCGCTCAAACGTTGCTCGCGATCGGGGTAGAGCGCTGTGAATCGATTGTCGGACAATCGATCTCCGACGACGAGTGGCTCACTTAGGTGAGTTGTTTGGCCGCAAAACTGGATCTTCCAGTCGTACTGGTCGCTCCATACGTACTCGACGGGCTCGTAGCAGCGCAGATGGTCGGGGTGCGAGATATTGTGCGCGACGCAAGACGCCTGGTCGACCGCGTTTGTCCAGTGTTCGATGCGCATCATCACGCCGCGGGCGCGATGAAACCAACGCGACACGTCGCCGACTGCGTAGACGTTCTCTGACGTGACGGCGCGGCAGAACTGGTCGCAGACCAGGCCGTCATCGACGACCAGTCCCGACGGCATCAGCCAGCCGTCGTTCGGAACGGCGCCGATGCCCACCACCACCGTGTCGGCTTCCACGACGGTCCCGTCCGTGAGGCCGACCTCCAAGTTGCCGCGCTCCCCCTCAATATTCTCGACACCGACGCCGAATCGCGTGTGCACTCCGTGGTCTCGGTGCAAATCGACGAACCACCCACCGATCTCTTCGGTAAGCACCCGGCTCATCGGCACCGGCACCGGGTCGACAACCGTCACTTGCAGCCCCAGTGACCGCGCGGTTGACGCGACCTCGGCCCCAATAAATCCTGCCCCGATCACCACGAGGCGGGCACCGGCAACGAGGTCGGCCCTTAGCCGCAGACAGTCCTCTAGGGTGCGTAGCACATGAACGCCCGGTCCCTGGCCCCACGGGGATGGTCGCGCGCTCGCTCCGGTGGCCACCACCAGGTGGTCGTAGTGCAGGGGCTCATCATCGGCGAACTCAACCTCACACGCTGCGACATCCACTCCGATCGCGCGGCGGCCGAGGCGAAGCTCGATGGCGTCGGCGGCGGCAGCGTCTCTGGTGAGTAACGTCGCAGCCGCGATGTCACTCGTACCCGCAAGCAACGCTTTGGATAGCGGCGGTTTGTCGTAGGGCAGTGCAGTTTCCTCGCCCACGAGGACGATGTCGCCGTCGTAGCCTTCCGATCGCAGCGCCTGGGCCGTGCGGACCCCGCCGACAGAACTGCCGACGATGACGACCCGTGACGTCATTCGTCTACGACTTCCAACGCTGCCACCGGACAGCTGCGCGCAGCCTCCTCGACCCGGGTCCTGTCCGCGGAAGGGACCTCCGTCTTCCGGACCAACACGAGTCCCCGGTCGTCGATGTCGAAGTAGTCCTCGGCGGCTACGACACAGTTCGCGTATCCCTGACATACCGCGTGGTTAGCCTTTATGACTCCGTCCATGTGCTTTCCTTCCCTATGTTCGTCGGGTTCAATTGCGCTGGGGTGCAGGTCCGAGGCTGAAACCGCCGTCGGGGCGGATCGTTTCGCCGGTAAGCCCGCGGGAGCGGTGCGAAGCGAGAAAGACGTAACTCCACGCGTGGTCGTGACCCGATAAGGCCACGTTGAGCGGTGTGCGAGCAGCCAATTCGCGGGCCCGGTCGGGTGCAGCATCCAGACGGCGGGCGCCAAGGTCGAGACTGTCGAGTCCGCGCAGGTCGGTGTTCAACGTTCCCCCTGGGGCAACACCGTTCACACGGATCCTCGGCGCGAGTTCGTGAGCCAGTGCGGTGACGAGGCCACGCACCGCGAACTTCGACGCGACATACAGCAGGCCGCCACGTCCTGGATAAAATGATGAAGCGGACTCGGTGAGGATGATCGAGGCGCCGTCCTGGCCCATCAATGCCGGCACTGCAGCCTTGACTGAGTGGATATGACTCAGGACGTTGATACGAAACATCTCGTCGAACGCCTTGTCGATTCGCTCGGCGGGGATGTCCTGAAGACGACGGTAGAAATCGAAGATCCCCACGCAGTTCACCAATGTGTCGAGTCCGCCGAACGCGTCGGCAGCGACCTGCACAGCTTCGTCGTTGGCGGTGTGGGTGGTCCCATCACCCTCGATTACCGGGATGTCGGGCAGCTGATGGCGCAGCGCCGAGCACTTATCGCTGTCGTACTCGAGCACGGCGACCTGGGCATCCTCGTTCAGGAACGCGTCGACGGTGGCCCGACCGATACCCGAACCTCCGCCGACGATCAATGCGCGTTTGCCCGCCAGCCAGCCAGTCATACCTCGTCGCCCAGAATCAAGGGAGTCCCTGCGTTCCCCACCATGGCCGCTAAGGTGGCTGGGTTCTGCCAGGTCAACGCCTCGATCTCCAAGGCATCCAGCGACACCCACTGCGCCGATTTTGGCGCCTGAATCAACAGC
>CAZOIX010000344.1:0-5162 GCA_964579685.1 uncultured Mycobacterium sp. | reverse complement strand
GGTGGATGGAAGAGTCTGAAACGCCGTGACTAGTTTCACGGAGATCGCGACGTCTGGACATGTGCTGTTGGCCGTGCTTGTCTCGGTGCTGGCGGGGCTGGTGTCATTTGCATCGCCGTGCGTCGTTCCGCTCGTACCCGGGTATCTGTCCTATTTGGCGGCCATTGTTGGCGTCGACGACGAGGCACGTGCCCACCGGCAAGTCAGTGCGCACTTGCGGGTCGCTGGCGCCGCGGGTTTGTTCGTGGCTGGCTTCACGTCGGTGTTCCTGATGGGTTCTGTCGCGATCCTGGGCCTGACGTCGACGGTGATCAGTAACGGGTTGTGGTTGCAACGCCTTGGTGGGGTCATCACGATCTTGATGGGTCTGGTGTTTATGGGTGTCATCCCTGCACTGCAACGGGAAGCGCGTTTGGCGCCGAAGTCGTTGTCAACGCTCGGGGGTGCACCGCTGCTTGGGGCGGTCTTCGGGCTCGGCTGGACTCCTTGTTTGGGTCCGACGCTTACGGGGGTCATAGCAGTGGCCTCTGCCACCGAGGGGCCAACTGTGTTTCGTGGCGTTTTGCTTGTAGTCGCCTACTGTCTCGGGTTGGGCAGCCCGTTTGTGCTGTTGGCAATCGCATCCGGGCGCGCAGTTAAGGCGTTGGGCTGGCTTCGTCGAAACACGCGGCGAATTCAGATTTTTGGTGGCGTGCTCCTCGTCGTCGTCGGCATCGCCTTGCTGACCGGATTGTGGAATGAGGTGGTGACGTGGGTGCGCGATGTCTTCGTCAGCAACACCACACTTCCGATATGACGGTGCGTGAGCGGCCTTCTGCGCTGACGGAGCGCAAGACGTGACGGCGACTTCCGTTGCCGGTGGGCGTCGCCGGGTGGTGTGGCCGGTGTTGCTCGGTGTCGCATTGGTGGCGGGCGTGACCGCCGGCGCGATCGGCGCCCTCATGTTGGACGACGCGCTTGAGGTAACAGGACTCAGAGATCCTGGGCCGATCACTGCCTACGGGCTGCCCTTCCTGCGCGGCGCCGGTGAGATCGCTGCGATAGTGACGATCGGGCACTTCTTGTTCGCCGCCTTCCTCGTGCCGCCACAAACCGGTGGAGTGCTCGACGTTGATGGGTACCGCGCGGTGCGGGTCGGCGCTGTCGCTTGTGTGGTGTGGGCGATGTGCGCTGCGCTATTGGTGGCGCTGACCGTCTCCGATGTGTCGGGGGTGCCCTTAGCTGAGCTGACACCGCTGGATGTTTGGTCGGCGGCCGGCCTTGTCGAAACCACTGCGGCGTGGCGCACCACCTTCATCCTGGCCGCAGTCGTCGCCGTGGCGAGTCTGACGGTGTTGCGGTGGTCGTGGACACCTGGCCTATTGATCGGGGGGCTGGTGACTTTGGTGCCGGTCGCCGTGACGGGGCACTCTTCCACGGGCGGTTCACACGATATTGCGACCAACAGCCTGCTCATCCATCTGGTTGCCGGGTCGTTGTGGGCCGGTGGACTGCTCGCGCTGGTCGTACACGCGCTGCGCCGTGGCAGTTACACCGACCTCGCCGCTCGACGATTCTCGCGACTGGCGCTTGGATGCTTCGTTGCGATGGCTGTCAGTGGGCTCATCAATGCCGCGGTGCGGATCGACCTGACGAACCTCTGGACCAGTACCTATGGACTCTTGATTCTGGCGAAGGTGGCGGCGCTTGTTAGTCTCGGTGTTCTTGGCTGGCGCCAACGGCGTTCGGCAATCGTTGCGCTGCAGCATGATTCGACCGCACGTCGACCGCTCCTGCGGCTCGCGCTCGGCGAGGCTGCCCTGTTCGGCATCGCGGTCGGAGTCGCGGTCGGGCTTGGTCGCACTCCGCCGCCTCCGACGAGAAGCGAGCCCTCGCCAGCTGAGGTTGCGCTCGGATTCGACCTTTCCGAGTCGCCAACGATTGCTGCAGTGTTTACCGATTGGCGATTCGACCTCATCTTCGGTACAGCAGCGGTCGTCATGGCAAGCATCTACCTCGCTGCGGTGTACCGGCTGGCCCGCCGTGGGGACCCGTGGTCGAAGCGACGCACCATATGTTGGCTGATCGGTTGTATCACAATGCTATTCGCTACCTCGTCGGGACTGGGCATGTACATGGCGGCGATGTACAGCATGCACGCCATCGTTCAATTGCTGCTCACCATCGCGGTGCCGGCGCTGCTCGTCCAGGGCGCGCCTGTGACGCTGGCACTCAAGGCGCTGAAGGCAGCTGAGCCGAATTCTGCTCCCGGCCCACGCGAATGGGTTCAGAGCGTCGTGGCCGCACCGATGACGCGCCTACTCACCCAACCGTGGACGGCGCTGGCGATACTCATGGTGGGCGTCTACGGCCTATGCATTGCGGGCGTCTACGACGTCGCAATGAGCGACCATGCCGCGCACATGGCGACGATCGGCTTTTTCCTGTTCAGTGGCACGCTGTTCTTCGGTGCCGTCAGCGGCGCGGGGCCAATGCCAGGGCCGATGTCCAAGCAGCGTCGAGTCGCAATGACGTTGTTCGCGCTGTCCCAGTTCGTGGTCGCAGGCATTGTGGTGGTGCAGATGCAGGCTGTCCTTGGTGGCAACTTCTACCGTTCACTGAGGCTGAACTGGCAGACGAACCTTCTGAGCGACCAGAGAATGGGCGGTGTAATCGTCTCAGTCAGTAGTGCTGTGGCGATGTTGACGGTCATCGCAATCGTCGCCGCAAAGCGTACCGGTTGCCTGCGAACGGACAACCTACGTGCGCCGACCATTGACGCGTGAAGGTGGCCACGTACCGCAAGAGGGCATACCCGCCCATCCTTTACGGCTGCTCCTTCAAGGCTTTCTCAACCGCGGCCGACAAGTCGTCGTAGCTTCTGAATTCCACTTCGTTTCCGTTGAGGAAGAAGGTCGGGGTGCCCTGGACGCCGAGGGCCTGACCGTCGGCGACGTCCACGTTGACGCGCTCGAGCGTGGCGGGATCGTCGTATGCGGCGTCGAACGCGGCCATGTCGAGTCCCAGTTCGGTGGCGAAGCTGCGGAAGGTGGAGTCGGCCGGAGTCCGCTGTTCACCCCACTGGCTCTGGGTTTCATACATCTTCTTGTACATCGGCTCGAACTTGCCCTGCTGGGCGGCTGACTCGACCGCACGTGCTGCTCGCTCGGCGTTGAAGTGAGACGGAATGGGGAAGTAGCGGATGACGAAGTTGACGCGGTCCCCGTACTGGGATCGCGCCTGCTCGACCATCGGGAATGCTGCGCGGCACGCCTCGCATTCGAAGTCGAGAAACTCGACAAGGGTGACATCGCTGTCCGGGGCGTTGTTGAGGCGGCGGCTGTTGTCCCGGACCAATTGACCTACCTCGCCGCCTCCGGCCTGCGCTGCGGCGGGCGTGTCCTTATTCTGGACCGAGAGGTAGACGCCGGCCCCGATGATCACGGTGATGACTGCAAACGCGGTCAGCAGAATACGTGTGATGGGTGCCATCTGAGTACGTCCTTCTGTCAGAGAGCGTCCGTTGGGCGATGGGGCGGCCGCGCACTGTAGCGGCGCATCGGAACGGACGTGAAAATATGCATCTCCCGTGACTATATACGTAGCAACACCGTAGATCTGCGGCGTGCCCGCTGGCGCACAGCTGACCGACGACAAAGCAGCAGCGCCGTGCGTTACCGTTTGCACGGTCGCCTTAGGTGATGGATGGCGCTCGAGCGAGACGCCACATTCCCCACCAGGCGGCTGGAGCGAGCGCGATCACGCTCCACATTCCGGGCACGTAGCCGGCGCCGGTGGGATCGAGCCACGGAAACACCAGGAAGTGCGCCAACTCGGTCAGGCCCATCGAGGCAAAGAACGTCCATGCGAGATAGCGGGCAATTGGTCGCCGACGGTGCATGAGGACCGGCACCAGCAGCCAGGCGCCAGCCGAAACGACGACCAGCAAGACCACGGGAACTGACGTCACCGCGGGAGTGGGCACCCCTGTGACCTCCGCCAGGAAGGCGAAGAATTTCATCTGCTTCTCTTCGACGCGGTGAATCACAAACAGTGTCAACGCGATCCAGTATGGCGCGCGAATGTCGGTCCAGGTGCCGCCATCCGGCCGCACCAGCCATAGGAGTAAGCCCCCGACGAACCCGGCGGTGAAGATGATCATGGTCGCCAGCCCGAGCGCCCAATAGCCCACGGCCAACGTCCCGGCCGTCAACGCTACGGCGATAGCGACGGCCGGCGCGGGCAGAGCGCTGCTGTTCGATTTCGTGACAGTCATGGTGATGGCGTCCGGCAAACCTCTCGCAAGCGAGGCAAACTCAAATTTGCGGGTTGTCCGCTGAACCCCGTGATGCGGAATTCGAGCGAGCACCACACGACAACTTGTACCTGAGGCGTTCAGCATCATTCCGCCGACAGCGACCGGTCATGCTAGCGCGAGGAACAACTTCTCCAGTTCGGCTTCGGTCATCGGCTCGACACCCTCGGTGCTGTCTCCGGTGATGCATTCGCGCAGACCGGTCGCGACGATCTTGAAACCCGCCCGGTCCAGGGCGCGTGAGACGGCGGCGAGTTGGGTGACGACGTCTTTGCACTCGCGTCCCTGCTCGATCATCGAGATCACACCGGCGAGCTGTCCTTGAGCGCGCCGCAGCCGATTCAATACGGCGGCAATGCTGTCTTCGTCGCCAACCATCGCGGTTTCCCTTCTGCGGTTTCGAGCAGGTCAACATTACCCGTGGGGGTATTCTTCCCGGTGCCTTCGCCTGGTCAGGCCGCGGCGGCTGGGTGCACGCGAGGGATGAGCCGCCGCAGGGGACAGTAGGCGGTTCGACGGCAGGTGACATAAGTGCCGACGCCGATCATGATCAGGGCTGCAGACGCGGCACCGACAGCCAGGGTTGTCTCCTGCGCGAGGAGCACCGACGCCATCACCAGAACGAACCAGCCGAAGACCGTGCGCAACGCATCGGGATCGACCGCGCCGGTAAAGCGTGCGCCGATCAGAGCGCCCACAACGGCGGCGGCGGTGACCACAGCGGCCATTGGCCAGTAGACCTGTCCGCTGGCCAGATGCCCCGTCAGACCGGCGAACGATTGCATCGCGATCACCACCAGGGAGGTGCCGACCGCGGCGGGCATCGGGAGCCCGGTCAGCACGGCCAGCGCAGGCACCAACAGGAAGC
>CAZOIX010000343.1:0-5165 GCA_964579685.1 uncultured Mycobacterium sp. | reverse complement strand
CCGGTACTGGGGTGAACTGCTGCATGGCCTGCGCGGAGACGAGGGCGCTCGGGGGTTCCTGTCCGGGCGCCGTGACGTCGCCGAGGTGGACTGTGCCGACCTGGCGACTGGCCGCGATATCGACGTCAGGTGATCGTCAGCCCCAGTGCCGCGCTCGCGAAGCGGCGCACCGACTGCTCGGCGGTCTCCGCGGCGTGACCGTGGCCGGCCCGCGCCCGCGTTCTCAGCGTGGCGGCCAGCGGATCTATGCGCACCTCCGCCAGCATCTCGCCGGTGGTCGGTTCACAGACCGCCCAGGCGTACCCGGTGTCGGTACACCATTCCTCGGTGCAACGCGCGACGTATTCGGGGTCGGACTCGCCCATCGAGGCGAGTGCGGGACGGTCGTCGATCAACTCGTCCGCCCGAGGTGCTCGCAGATACCAGGCACCGGCATTGATCTCCACAGGCTCCACCCACCGATGGTAGGCATGGCCTATGAGAATCACGGTGATCGGTGCCAGCGGTCTGATCGGCGCCAAGGTGGTCGAGCTGTTGACGGCCGACGGGCACGAGGTGGTAGCGGCGGCTCGCCGTTCGGGTGTCGATGTGCTCACCGGCGAGGGGCTGGCCGAGGCGCTGGCAGCCTCCGCCGCTCTTGTCGACGTGACGAATTCCCCGTCGTTCGAAGATGGGCCGGTGTTGGAGTTCTTCACCGCGGCCACCACCAATATCGTTGCCGCAGCGAAGAACGCCGGGGTCGGGCACTACGTGGTGCTGTCGATCGTCGGGGCGGACAGTCTGCCGCTCTCCGGCTACATGCGCGCCAAGGTCGCCCAGGAGAAGTTGCTCACCGAATCGGGCATGCCCTACACGATCGTGCGCGCCACGCAGTTCTCCGAATTCACCGACGCCATCACCGCATCGATGACCGTCGGCGTCGAGGTGCGCGTCCCCGACGCCCTGATCCAGCCCATCCCGGCGGACCGGGTCGCCGCCGATGTTGCGCGCGCCGCTGTGGCCGAGCCCCTCAATTCAGTGGTGAACATCGGTGGGCCGGCGAAGATCTCGTTCGAACAGATGGCCCGCGAGTCGCTGGCCCGGCAGGGCGACGACACGAAGACGGTGGTCGTCGATCCCGGGGCCGCGTACTTCGGCACGCCTCTGCGGCGCAACAGCCTGGTGACGCCCGACTAGTGGCGATTTCGGTGCGCTAACGACCGCCAGACGATCGTTTGCGCACCGAAATCACTTGATCTCGGCGAGGACCGTGCCCTGCGTCACGGCCGCACCCGGCTCCACCGCGAGGCCACTGATGGTGCCGTCCTTGTGCGCGGTGACCGGGTTCTCCATCTTCATCGCCTCGAGGACCACGACGAGATCCCCGGCGGCGACCTCCTGACCCTCTTCGACGGCGACCTTGACGACGGTGCCCTGCATCGGCGCGGTGACGGAATCGCCGGATGCCGCCGCACCCCCGTGAGAGCCACGCTTGCGCGCCTTGGGCTTCTAGCGCACGACGCCGCCGCCGGCGGGAGCCGCACCCCCACCGCCCAGTGCCAGATCACCGGGCAGCGAGACCTCGATGCGCCTGCCACCGACCTCGACGACGACCGACTGCCGGGGGATGGTGTCTTCCTCTTCGATCGGTTCGCCGCCGGTGAACGGCTCGACGGTGTTATCCCATTCGGTCTCGATCCAGCGGGTGTGCACGTCGAACTTCTCGCCGTCGCCGATGAAGGCCGGGTCGGACACCACGGCGCGGTGGAACGGGATCACGGTGGCCAGGCCCTCCACGTGGAACTCGTCCAACGCCCGCCGGGAGCGCGCCAACGCCTCCTCGCGGGTGGCGCCGTACACGATCAGCTTGGACAGCATGGAGTCGAACTGCCCGCCGATCACCGATCCCGCCTCGACGCCGGAGTCCAGGCGTACGCCAGGGCCGGTGGGGATGTCGTAGCGGGTGACCGGGCCGGGTGCGGGCAGGAAGCCGCGCCCGGCGTCCTCGCCGTTGATGCGGAATTCGATCGCATGCCCACGCGGCGTCGGATCTTCGGTGATGTCGAGCGTGTCGCCGTTGGCGATCTTGAACTGCTGAAGCACCAGATCGATGCCCGCGGTTTCCTCGGTGACCGGGTGCTCGACCTGCAGGCGGGTGTTCACCTCGAGGAACGAGATCAGCCCGTCCTGGCCGACGAGGTATTCGACGGTGCCTGCGCCGTAGTAACCGGCCTCCTTGCAGATGCGCTTGGCCGACTCATGGATCTCCTTGCGCTGCGCGTCCGTGAGGAACGGTGCCGGCGCCTCCTCGACGAGCTTCTGGAAGCGGCGCTGCAGAGAACAGTCGCGGGTGCCCGCGACGACGACGTTGCCGTGCGTGTCGGCGATGACCTGCGCCTCGACGTGGCGCGGCTTGTCCAGGTAGCGCTCGACGAAGCATTCGCCGCGGCCGAACGCCGCGACCGCCTCACGGGTGGCCGAGTCGAAGAGCTCGGGGATCTCCTCGATGGTGCGGGCGACCTTCATGCCACGGCCGCCGCCGCCGAAGGCCGCCTTGATGGCTACGGGTACGCCGTATTCCTTGGCGAACGCGACGACCTCGTCGGCGTCCTTCACCGGATCGGGGGTGCCCGGCACCAGCGGTGCGTCGGCACGGGCGGCGATGTGGCGTGCGGTCACCTTGTCGCCGAGGTCGCGGATCGACTGCGGGCTCGGACCGATCCAGATCAGCCCCGCGTCAAGCACCGCTTGTGCGAAATCGGCATTCTCCGAAAGGAATCCATAACCGGGGTGGATGGCGTTCGCTCCGGACTTCGCGGCCGCATCCAGGATCTTCTCGAAGACCAGATAGGACTCGGCCGACGTCTGGCCACCGAGGGCGAACGCCTCATCGGCAAGCTTGACGTGAGGTGCGTCGGCGTCGGGTTCGGCGTACACGGCGACGCTGGCCAGCCCGGCGTCCTTGGCGGCCCGGATCACCCTGACCGCGATCTCCCCGCGATTGGCGACAAGCACCTTGGAGATCTTTGAGCTGGCGTGACTGGCCACTGGGCCTCCTGAAGGCATGTCTAAGAAACGTCTTTAAGAATGTATCCCGCGCAGTTTAAGGGGCGCACCTGAGGCGTCGGCGAGGCGGTCCCTTACTCGTGAGTAAGTCGACCGTGCGTTTCGACGGCCATCCCCTCGGCGCGACGGACGCGGACGGGTCATTGACGTTGAAGTGGCCGCTCGGCTACTTTACCGACTACGTGCAGTTTTGAGCGATCGCCCAAATTTCGTCGCGGAAGGCCCGTATGCCATGACAGACCTGTTGTCCCTCGATTACTTCACCGATCCCGCCCTGGCGCAGAATGCGGACGAGTACTTCGATGAGATGCGACGGCGCAACCCGGTTTACCGGGAGCCGCACTACGGCGTCGTCGCGGTGACCGGCTACCACGAGGCCCTCGCCGCGTTCAAGAATCACGACGCGTTCTCGGCGTGCATCTCGATCGGCGGTCCGTTCCCGCCGCTGCCGTTCGAACCGGAGGGTGACGACATCCGCGAGCAGATCGAGGAACACCGCCACCTGTTTCCGATCTTCGAGCACATGGTGACGATGGACCCGCCGGACCACACTCGGTCCCGATCGCTGCTGAACAAGCTCCTGACGCCGAAGCGGTTGAAGGAGAACGAAGACTTCCTGTGGCAGCTGGTGGACCAGCAACTCGACGAGTTCATCGGCGACGGCCGGTGCGAGGTGATGTCGCAGTACGCCAAGCCGTTCGCGACGCTGGCCATCGCCGACCTGTTGGGCATCCCCGACGAGGACCGCGCCGAATTCCGGCTGCGGCTGGGTGCGGGCGAGCCGGGCAGCCGGGTGGGTGCGCTGGACCATGAGCCGGTGGCGAGCAATCCGCTGGAGTGGTTGGACAACAAGTTCAGCGCCTATATCTCCGACCGCCGCAGAGAGCCTCGCGACGACGTGCTGTCCGCGCTCGCCGGCGCGAAGTACCCCGACGACACCATCCCCGAGCTGCTCGAGGTGGTGCACCCGGCGACCTTCCTGTTCGCCGCCGGACAGGAGACCGTCACCAAGCTGCTCAGCGCACAGCTGCACTTCCTCGCCGAGGATCAGGACCTCCAGCGGCGGTTGCGGGAAGACCGCGGACTGATCGGCGGCTACATCGAGGAGTCGCTGCGGCTGGAGAGCCCGACCAAGGTGGACTTCCGCTTGACGGTCAAGACCACTGAGCTGGGCGGGGTGCGGATCCCGGCGGGCACCGTGGTGATGCTGTGTGTCGGCGCGGCCAATCGCGATCCCGCCAAGTTCGAGGACCCGCATACATTTCGGCCCGACCGGCCCAACGTCCGCGAACAGATCGCGTTCGGCCGTGGCATCCACTCATGCGCGGGTGCGCCACTGGCACGGGTCGAGGGCCGGATCACGTTGGAGCGCATGCTCGACCGGATGCAGGACATCACGATCGACCAGGACAAGCATGGAACGCCCGACGCGCGCCGGTTCGCCTACGAACCGACGTTTCTGATCCGCGGGCTCACCGAGCTGCACATCGAGTTCACCCCGGTGCGATGACCGGTCTGCTCCACGGCCGCGTCGCCGTCATCACCGGCGGCGCAGGCACTCTCGGTGCCCACGTATCGCGGCTCTGCGCGGCGCAGGGCGCCCTCGTCGTCGTCAACGACGTCAACGCCGACAAGGGCACCGCGCTCGTCGAGGAGATCGTCGGGGTCGGGGGCCGGGCGGTGTTCGACGCGACCGATGTCGCGACCTTCGCCGGGGGGCGTGCCCTGGTGCGACGCGCGGTCGACGAATTCGGCACGGTCGATGCGCTGATCCTGTTGGCCGGCCGCATCCCGCTCACGCCGCTGGCCGACATCACCGAGGACGAATGGGACGGCGTCGTCACCAGTCACCTCAAGGGCCATTTCAGCGTCATCCAGGCCGCTGCGCCGCTCATGAGCGAACGGCGGTACGGCCGCATCGTGGGGTTCTCGTCGGTGCAGGGCACCATCGGCGACGCGCACCAGGCGCCCTACTGCGCGGCCAAGTCCGGGATCGTCGGCCTGATGCGCGCGGTCACGATCGAACTCGACGCGTTCGGCGTCTGCGCCAACACGGTATGCCCCGCAGGCATCGAGAATGTGCACGGACCGATCGCCGACCGGCTGGTCGGCCCGTCGGG
>CAZOIX010000342.1:0-5178 GCA_964579685.1 uncultured Mycobacterium sp. | reverse complement strand
GTGGGTCGGTGGACGCGGCGATCGACTTCTCCGGCTCATCGGCGGCGATCGACTCGGCGTTCGCCCGCCTGACCTCCGGTGGGGTGTTGGTGCTTGCGGGCTCGGTGGTGCCGGGCCGTCGGATCGAGGTCAGCCCGGAGACGATGGTGCGGCAGTGGCTCACCATCACCGGCGTCCACAATTACGAACCCCGCCACCTCAACCGCGCGGTGAAGTTTCTGGAGCGCACGCTCGAGGCGTATCCGTGGCGGACGGTGGTCGCCGATCCCGTGGAACTCGACGCCATCGCCTCGGCTCTGGGTCCCGCGCCCGCGGGCAAGCTGCGCGCGGCCATCAAGCCCTAGCCGTTCCCGCGAGCGTGTGTGTTTGCCGACGACACGCCGGGCGGATTCGACAGTTTGCGCACGCTCGGCCGCGGGCTGCAGGCGTATTTAGGAATATTCATTCCATAATCAGACGTAGTCTGAAGCATGCCCCGCCCCCGCAAATTCGACGAAGCCGAGGTGATCGCGGCCGCCCGCGACGAGTTCTGGACGCGTGGCTATGGCGCGACTTCGGTGGACGACCTCACCGCGGCAACGGGTCTGGGCAAGGGCAGCCTCTATGGCGCCTTCGGCGACAAGCACGGACTGTTGATGCTCGCGCTCGACGACTACATCGCGACCTCACTCGACTCTGTGCATGGGCAACTGCACGACTCGCGATACCGCGCCCGCGAACGTCTGATCCGTCACATCCGCTGGCAGGCGAACGCTGTCGCCGCCGACAAGAGCGGGCGCGGTTGCATGATGGCCAGGACGGCCGCCGAACTCGGTTCCACCGACGACGCCGTGGAGGACAAGGTCGAGCGCGCCTACACGATATGGCGGGGTGAACTCGCCGACAACATCGCAGAAGCGCAGCGAGACGGAGACATTGATCCGAAGGTCGACCCGCAGGCGCTGGCCGGCGCCCTGTTGTCGTTCATGCGCGGCGTGGAAGCGTTGCATGCCGGCGGCGTGAAACCGGCCCAGCTCAAGCGGGCAGCGGAGGCGATGATCGCCCTGATTCCCGGCGTGGAATAGATCCGCAGGCCGATGCGTCTCTAGTTTTTGACTGAATGGTCCATAACTAGCGAAAGGCACGGCCATGGCACTACTCCAGGGCAAGACAGCGGTCATCACCGGCGGTTCGACGGGTATCGGCCTGGCAACCGCCAAGCGGTTCGTGGACGAGGGCGCATACGTCTTCATCACCGGCCGCAGGCAGGCCGAGCTGGACGCGGCGGTCAAGGAACTCGGCGACAATGCCACCGGAATCCAGGGCGACGTCAGTAGGGCCGAAGATCTCGACCGGCTCTACTCCGTGGTGGCCGAGAGCGGGCGGCGCATCGACGTGGTATTCGCCAACGCCGCGGTCATCGACGTCGCGCCGATCGGTCAGATCACCGAGGAACACCTCGACCATCAACTCGACGTCGACTTCAAAGGTGTGGTGTTCACTGTGCAGAAGGCGCTGCCGCTGCTGAACGACGGCGGGTCGATCATCCTCAACTCGTCGAACACCAACGCCAAGGCGTCCGACGGGATCGGGATCTACGCGGCGATCAAGGCTGCGCTGCGCTCGCTCGCGCGGACGTGGGCAAGTGAGTTGCGCGACCGCAGGATTCGCGTCAACGTGGTCAGCCCCGGCGCCACCGCGACACCCGGAATCGAGAACCTCGCTGCGATGCTGTTCCCCGGGCCGGGTTCGGCAGAGAAGTTCGAGGAGTACCAGATCAGCAGCGTCCCGATGGCGCGCTACGGAACCTCCGAAGAAGTGGCCAACGCGGTGCTGTTCCTGGCATCGGACCTGTCCAGCTTCACCACCGGCGCCGACATTCCCGTCGACGGCGGCATCAACCAGTTCTGAAGACGCCGCGGAATGCCATTTCGCGGAATCTCAGTACAGCAACCTGCGGTAGTTCTCCTCGCTGTAGTACTCCTCGACCTGGGCCGAAGTCCAGTCGGTTCGAACGGCTTTCGCGAGCTGTGCGGCGCTCGGCACCGATGTCGGATTCCACGTCGACGGATCCCAGGCGTCCGAGCGCATGAAGGCCTTCGCGCAGTGGAAGAACACCTCTTCGATGTCGATCTCCAGAGCGAGGATGGGTCGCTTACCCTGCACCACCATCGCATCGAAATAGTCGGCGTCGGAGAGGATCCGGGCCGCGCCGTTGATGCGCAGCGTGTCGCCGCGGCCGGGGATCAGGAACAGGGTGCCGACGTGTGGTCGCTGCAACACGTTGAGGTAGCCGTCGACACGCTTATTGCCCGGTCGCTCCGGGATCGCGATCGTCGTGTCGTCGATGACGTGGACGAAGCCGGGCGGATCGCCTTTGGGCGACACGTCGACGCGGCCGTGCGCATCGGTGGTCGCGAGGAAGCCGAGCGGGGAGTGCGCGAGCCAGTCCCGTTGCGCGGGGGACAGCCGGTCCTTGACCTTGGCGGCGATCTGGGGGTGCGGCTCTCCGACGATGGCACGGAGAGCGTCGACGGAGCTGACTTCGCGGCGCATGGCTACATCATGCTCGCTTGCTGTTCATGTCCGCGACGTGATTTTCTGCCACACTCCGGCAATGACCGACGTCGCTGCCAATCCCGACACCACCCCGCGCGAGCACAGCCGCACCGGGCTGTCCGCCGAATCGCTGCGTCGGGGCATCGTCGACCACCTCCGGTACTCGGTCGGACGGCCGGCGGCCGCCCTCACCCCTGACCACTACTACCGGGCGACGGCATTGGCGGTGCGTGACCGCATGCAGGACAACCGGACTGCATCCCTGCGAACGGCGCTCGACCTCGGCCGCAAGATGACGTGCTACCTGTCCGCCGAGTTCCTGATGGGCCCGCAGCTCGGGGCAAACCTGCTCAATCTCGGCATCGAGGACGCGGTGCGAGAGGCGCTGCACGACTTGGGTCAGGAGCTCGACGTGATCCTGGCCTGCGAAGAGGAGCCGGGTCTGGGCAACGGGGGTCTGGGCCGGCTGGCCGCCTGCTACCTCGACTCGCTGGCCACGCTCGAACGTCCGGCCTTCGGCTTCGGCATCCGCTACGAGTTCGGCATCTTCGATCAGGAGATCCGCGACGGCTGGCAGGTCGAGAAGACCGACAACTGGCTCGGGAATGGAAGTCCTTGGGAGATTGCCAAACCCGACGTCAACTTCATCGTCAACTGGGGCGGCTACAGCGAGCACTACCTCGACGACGCAGGTGCCGAACGGGTGCGATGGGTACCCGGGCGCGTTCTCAAGGGCCTCGCCTACGACATGCCCATCCAGGGCTACGGTGTGAATACGTGTAACTCGTTGACCCTGTGGAGCGCGCGCGCCGTCAAGTCGTTCGCGTTGGACGCATTCAACACCGGCGACTACTACCGGGCGGTCGAGGACGAGGTCAACTCGGAGACCGTCACCAAGGTTCTGTATCCCAACGACGAACCCGAGGCCGGTAAGCGGCTGCGCCTGTTGCAGCAGTACTTCTTCGTGTCGTGCTCGCTGCAGTACGTGCTGTACATCCTCGAAGAGCTCACCGACGCGAGGTTGCGGGAGCTGCCGCAGCGATTCGCGTTGCAGCTCAACGATACCCATCCATCGATCGGTGTCGCCGAGCTCATGCGTCTGCTGCTCGACGAGCGCGACCTCGACTGGGACGAAGCGTGGGAGATCACCGTCGCCACCTTCGGATACACCAATCACACGCTGCTGCCGGAAGCGTTGGAGACGTGGCCGCTGGCGATGTTCGGCGAGTCGCTACCGCGACATCTCGAGATCATCTACGAGATCAACCGCCGATTCCTCGACGAGGTGCGCGCCAAGTTCCCCGGCGACGAGGACCGCCTGCGCCGAATGTCGCTGATCGGTGAGGATGGCGGCAAGAGCGTGCGGATGGCTCACCTCGCCACCGTCGGCAGCCACGCCATCAACGGCGTTGCCGCCCTGCACTCCGAGTTGCTCAAAGAAAGTGTGCTCAAAGACTTTTACGAGATGTGGCCCGAGCGTTTCTCCAACAAGACCAACGGCATCACGCCGCGGCGGTTCCTCGCACTCGCCAACCCGGGCCTGCGCGACCTGCTCGACAGCACCCTCGGCGACGGGTGGCTCGGCGACCTGGTCAAGTTGCGGGGCCTTGAATCGTTCGTCGACGACGCCGCGTTCCGCAGCAAGTGGCGTGCGGTGAAACGTGCCAACAAGGCCCGGCTCGCTGAATACGTCCAGTCGGCGACCGGCGTCGAACTGAACCCCGACTGGTTGTTCGATATTCAGGTCAAGCGGATTCACGAGTACAAGCGTCAGCACCTCAACGTGTTGCACATCGTCACCCTCTACCACCGCCTCAAGCAGAACCCGGGTCTCGAGATCCCCTCGCGGGCCTATATCTTCGGCGGTAAGGCGGCGCCGGGCTATTTCATGGCCAAGCGAATCATCAAGCTGATCAACGCCGTTGGTGACACGGTCAACAACGATCCCGCCGTCAACAGGTTCATGAAGGTCGTGTTCGTCCCGAATTTCAACGTGAAGAACGGACACCTGATCTACCCGGCTGCTGATCTTTCCGAGCAGATCTCGACAGCGGGCAAGGAGGCTTCGGGCACCGGCAACATGAAGTTCATGCTCAACGGCGCGCTGACCATCGGCACGCTCGACGGCGCCAACGTCGAGATGCGTGCGGAGGCGGGCGCCGAGAACTTCTTCCTGTTCGGCCTCGATGTCGACGATGTCGCACAGATCAAGCGCGACGGCTACCGGCCGTCGGACTACATCGACGGCAACCCCGAGTTGGCCGCGGTACTGGACCTGATCGGTGGAGGAACCTTCTCCCACGGCGACACCGAGGTGTTCCGCCCGCTGGTGGACAACTTGCGCCATGACGACCCGTTCCTCGTCCTTGCCGACTACGCGGCCTACATCGAATGTCAGGAGCAGGTGAGTGCGGTGTGGCAGGACGTCCCGGCGTGGACCCGGATGTCGATCCGCAATGCCGCGCGCAGTGGCAAGTTCTCGTCCGACCGCGCCATCGCGCAGTACTGCGACGACATCTGGGACGTTCTCCCGGTGACGGTGGCAGCGCCGCGCGCGTAGCTTATGCGGGTCGCCGAGCGGGCGACGGAACTTGTCGGTGGTCGAATGTATGTTCGAAGCATGTTGGCGACTCCGGTGCA
>CAZOIX010000341.1:0-5190 GCA_964579685.1 uncultured Mycobacterium sp. | reverse complement strand
TCTGGCCGCCCGAGCGCTGGGCCTACGCACGGCGGGAGTGAGTTTCGCCGTCGCCGTCGCTGTCCTCGCCGGGATCTGTCTGGTGGCGATCCTGATGCGAGCCGCCCGCGAGTCCCGTCGTACAGACGGGCAACTCGCCGCGACGAAGAACGCCTAACCGCTCTTGCGCCGGAACTCGCGGCGATTCTCGACAGGTCCGTGCGCGCGTGACTGCGCGGCGCCCTTGTCCTTGTGCTCGGCCCCGCCCGCTGACTTGGCCTTTTTTCGCTCCAGCGCTTCCCGGAACTTGCGTTTGGTGTCGTCCTCCGCCGCCATGACCGCAGCCTAACGCGCTGCCACGCCGCGCGTCGCGTGGTTTAGCGCTTGCCCGGCGGCATCCCGTAGACATGCGAAATCGGCAGCGTCATGAGCACCCGCCTGTCGTCGACCATCGCCCGCCGGTAATCGTCCCAGTCGGGATGCTCACCGGCGATGTTGCGGTACAACGCAATCAGCGCCTCCACGGTGTCGTCCTGGGGCGACGCGGCCGGCGGGGTGAGTGTCGCGACGCCCTCGGCCACCGCATACGACCAACCGTCGTCCGAGCTGACGTGGATCGAGGCCCGCGGATCCCGCCGCAGGTTGCGGGTCTTGGCCCGCGGCTCGGTGATCGACACCTGAATCGCGAGGTTGCGTGGGTCGAAGTAGTACGACACGTTCGACAATTGCGGCCGCCCGTCACCCTTGATGGTGGCCAGGACACCCAGCGAGTTGCCGCGGATCAACGCCAGCAGCTTGTCGTCGAAAACGTGACGTGCCATGTCTGCAGCCTACGTCTCTACCATCGGGGCAATGACTGTGATCGACGGCAACATCCTCGACGGCGTCTCCGCGACCACGCTGTGGACGCTGCACAACCGCGGCACCGAAGCCAAACGCTCCGACGGGGTGATCCGCGATCCGTGGGCCGTCACGCTGTTCGATGCGATCGCCTACGACTACCGCAAGTTCGGCAAACCCAACCAGTCGCACGCGTTGCGGGCGGTCGCCTTCGACACCGCCGCGGCCGGCTATCTGACGACCCATCCCAAGGCTGCCGTGGTGGCGTTGGCCGAGGGCCTGCAAACCAGCTTCTGGCGGCTGCGACGAGCGGGGGTGGCCGATCAATTGACCTGGTATTCAGTCGATCTCCCACCCGTGATGGCATTGCGCGAGAAGCTGCTGCCTTCCGACGACCGGATCGTGCCATTGGCCCAGTCGGCGCTGGACACCAGTTGGATGGATCGCGTCGACGACTCGCAGGGGGTGTTCATCACCGCCGAGGGTCTGCTCATGTACCTCGAACCGGCCGATGCCCTCGGCCTGATCCGCGACTGCGCGGCCCGATTTCCCGGCGGGCAGATGATGTTCGACTCGGTCCCGCACTGGTTCTCCCGGCGCACGATGAAGGGCCTCAAGCTCTCCGACCGCTACACCGCCCCGCCCATGCCGTTCGGGTTCAGCGCCGACGAGGGTGTGGCACTGGCTGGCCGCATTCCCGGTGTGCGGGCCGCCCACGACATCGCCCTGCCCCCCGGACGGGGCATCTTCAAGCTGGCGGCAGTTCCAGCGCTGGATCGTCTCGGCGTCCTGCGACGCAATCGCCCCAGCATCACCTTGCTCGAGTTCTAGGCTCGCGCCATGACCAGATATGCCGCATTTCTTCGCGGCGTCAACGTCGGCGGCGTCAATCTGAAGATGGCCCAGGTAGCCCAGGCGTTCGAAGACGCCGGATTCACCAACGTGAAGACGATCTTGGCCAGCGGAAACATCCTGCTGGACAGCCGTTCCGGCGTACAGGCGGTCAGGAAGAAGGCCGAGCAGGCATTGCGCAACGCATTCGGCTACGACGCGTGGGTCCTGGCGTACGCCCTCGATACCGTGCGCTCGATCTCCGAGCGGTTCCCGTTCGAGCGCGAGGTCGACGGGCGCCACTCCTACGTCACGTTCGTCACCGACCCGGAGGTACTCGACGAACTCGCGGCGCTCGGCAAGGAGGCCGGACCCGATGAGAAGATCGAACGGGGTGACGGCGTCCTCTACTGGCAGGTCCCCAACAAGGGCACGTTGGACACCACCATCGGCAAGACGATGGGCAAGAAGCGCTACAAATCGTCGACGACCACCCGCAACCTGCGCACGGTCGAGAAAGTTCTGCGATAGGTACATTCGGCCGTGTGAGTTCCGACCCGACCGCAAAAGCCGACGGCGCGGTGTTGACCGGCGTGTCCGAGACGGCGCTGCTGACATTGCAGGTGCGTGCCAACGAGGCGCGCAGACCGGACGCGATCATCGATGATCCGATGGCGATCCAGCTCGCCGACGCCATCGATTTCGAATGGGCCAAGTTCGGCCTGAGCCGCCGTCAGGACATGGCGGTCCGCGCCCGCGCCTTCGACACCCAGGCCCGTCGCTACCTCACCGATCACCCACGCGCCACCGTGGTGGCGCTGGCCGAGGGGCTGCAGACGAGTTTCTATCGCCTCGATGCCGGTGGCGTCGGGCATGAATTCCACTGGCTCACAGTCGATCTCCCGCCGATGATCGAATTGCGCCGCAGACTCCTGCCGTCGTCGGAGCGCATCGAGATGTGCGCGCAGTCGGCTCTCGACTTCAGTTGGATGGACCGTGTCTCCGATGACGACGGGGTGTTCATCACCGCCGAGGGCCTGCTGATGTACCTGCAGCCCGACGAAGCGCTCGGGCTGATCGCCGCGTGTGCCGAGCGCTTCCCCGGCGGACGGATGATGTTTGACCTGCCGCCGGCCTGGTTTGCCAAAGGGGTCACGCGCGGGATGCTGCGTCCTTCGCTGCGCTACCGGGTGCCGGCGATGCCGTTCAGCATGACGCCGTCGCAGCTGGCTGACCTGGTCCACACGGTGCCCGGCATTAGGGCGGTGCACGATCTGGCGCTGCCCGCCGGTCGCGGTGGAACCTTCAACGCCGTGTTGTGGACGATCCAGCGTGTTGCGCTGTTCGATGCCGTGCGGCCGGTGACGACGCTGCTGGAATTCGGCTGATTCAGCCGAACGCGGTCTCGACGTAGCGCAGCGCCTCGGCCTTGCCGATACCCAACGCCTTCGCCGCCGACACGTAGGTGCTCGCGGCGGTGGCCATGGCCGCGTCGGCGGGGTCGACGCGGGCGACGAAAGTACCGAATCGGCCGCGGGTTTCGAGAACGCCGGCGGATTCCAGCTCCCGGTACGCGCGCGCCACCGTGTTGACGGCCAGGCCGAGTTGACCTGCCAGCTCACGCACCGTCGGCAGCCGGGTGCCCGGAGCCAGCCGACCGTCGCGCACCCCATCGATGATCTGTGTCCTGAGCTGGTCAAACAGGGGACCCGACGTGCGGTGGTCGATACGCACCCAATCCGCCAGCTTGGTCACGTGCTCAGTATCGCCCAAGCCGCTACTTTGGTCATGTGCAAATAGTGGTCCTCAGCGGTGCGGGCATCTCAGCGGAGAGCGGCGTGCCGACCTTCCGCGATGCCGAGACCGGCTTGTGGGCCAAGGTGGATCCCTACGAGATTTCCAGTTCGGAAGGTTGGCGGGCACACCCCGAGCGGGTGTGGGCCTGGTACCTGTGGCGTCACTACATGATGGGCTCGGTTGCGCCCAACGACGGCCACCGCGCGGTCGCGGCCTGGCAGGACTACGCCGACGTGCACGTCGTCACCCAGAACGTCGACAATCTGAACGAGCGGGCAGGCAGCAAGAACGTCTACCACCTGCATGGCAGCCTGTTCGAATTCCGTTGTGATCGTTGTCGAACCGAGTACACCGGCGAGTTGCCCGCCATGCCGCAACCGGTGGAGACCGTCGACCCGCCGCGCTGCGTGTGCGGCGGTTTGATCCGCCCCAACGTGGTGTGGTTCGGGGAGGCACTGCCCGACGACGCCTGGCAGCGTTCGGTTGAAGCCGTCGGCCAAGCCGACATCGTGATCGTGGTCGGCACGTCGTCGATCGTGTACCCCGCCGCGGGTCTGCCCGAGATGGCGGTGGCCAACGGCACCGTGGTCATCGAGGTCAACCCCGAGTCCACCCCGCTGTCGACCGCCGCGACGGTGTCGCTTCGTGAGACCGCGGCCGGTGCGCTCCCCGGCCTGCTGCAACGGTTGCCCGCGCTGCTCGGCTAGCGATTTGTGTGTGTTTTGGTGCGGCTACCGCACGCGAACGCACACAAATCACTGAAACGGGAACCAGATGGGCATCCATTGAGTCGACACATGATGTGGTGGTCGACGACTACTTGCGACGGCACGATGGCGTAATCACGCTTGCACAAGCCCAGCTCGCTGGGTTGAGTCGGGACAGCACAGGTCGGCGGGTCCGCAGCGGACAGTGGCGTCGCTGCTCCCCCGGCGTGTACTTCGCCGACGACCGCCCGTTCACGGATGCGGCGCGGGTACGGGCCGCAGTCTGGGGTTATGGACCCGAAGCGACTGCCAGCGGGCTTGCCGCAGCGTGGTGGCACGGCCTGACGAAGTTTGCGCCAGCCGTCGTTGAAGTCACCGTACCGAGAGAGAGCCACCATCCACACCGCGGGGGGATTCGAGTGCGTCGGCGCGATTTGACTCGAGACGACATCGTCGAGCGGAACGGCTTGAGAGTTACCGGGTTGGCGCTCACGGTCATCGAAGCCGCCGTCCGAAATCGTGATGGTTCGGTGTTATTGGATTCCGCTTTACAGCGCCGTGTTGATCTGCGTGACCTTTGGCGCGCTCACCTACGGAACAAGGGCCGCCACGGGTCTCCCGATGCCAGGCGACTACTGCAAGTAGCGTCGAGCGGAGCGCGCTCCGAGGCTGAACGAATACTCTTGAAATTGCTTCGACAAGAAAGCATTACAGGTTGGTACGCGAATCTCCCAGTCGGCGGGTACATAGTCGATGTCGGCTTTCCCAGAGTGAAAGTTGCCATCGAAGTCGACGGTTTGGCGTTCCACACCGACGCCGACGTGTTCGTTGCCGACCGCCAACGGCAGAACGTCATCACCTTGCACGGGTGGAAAGTACTTCGCTTCACGTGGATAGATCTCACTCAATACCCGCACCGAGTCATCGCCGAGATCAGGCGCGCAGTCGGCTAGCGGTTTGTGTGCGTTTTGGTGCGGCTACCGCACTGTGGTGTCTCGGGACATCGCTGACACATATGTCTCGGGACATCGCTGAC
>CAZOIX010000340.1:0-5196 GCA_964579685.1 uncultured Mycobacterium sp. | reverse complement strand
ACACCATCGTCACAGACGCGGTCAAGCACCTGCAGGCGGCCGCCGCCCTGATCGACTAGCCGCACGCGGACACGACCACAGTAAGCCTTTCGATTCAGCCCAATCCACGGCCCGATTTCCCTAAGCTCGGGCGCATGAAGACGAACGCCGCCGTGCTGTGGGGACTCAACGAACCGTGGAGCGTCGAGGAGATCGACCTCGACGGGCCGAAGGAGGGTGAGGTCCTTGTCTCCTTCGAAGCCACGGGTCTGTGCCATTCCGATCACCATGTCCAGACCGGAGACCTGGCCGGAGTCACCCTGCCGATGATCGGCGGGCATGAAGGCGCAGGGGTGGTGGCCGAGGTCGGCCCCGGCGTGAAGGACCTGAAGGTCGGCGACCATGTGGTGGCGTCCTTCCTGCCTGCCTGTGGCCGCTGCCGCTGGTGCGCCAGCGGACATCAGAACCTGTGCGATATGGGCGCGATCATCCTGCTGGGCATCCAGGCCGACGGCACCTATCGACGCAAGGCCAGGGGTAAGGACGTCGGCGTCATGGTCGGCGTGGGAAGTTTCTCCGAGCTGAGCACTGTATCCGAGACGTCGTTGGTCAAGGTCGACGACGACCTGCCCCTATCGCGTGCGTGCCTGCTCGGCTGTGGGGTGATGACGGGGTGGGGGTCGGCCGTCAACACCGCCGACGTGTCTCCGGGTGACACGGTCGTGGTGATCGGATGCGGAGGCATCGGCAGCGGCGCGATCCAGGGCGCCCGGCTGGCGGGTGCGGAGCACATCGTCGTCGTCGACATCGTCGAAGCCAAGCGGGACAAGGCATTCCAGTTCGGCGCCACCCACTTCGCGACATCGATGCCTGAGGCCATGGAGGTGGTCGCCGAACTCACCCGCGGTGTGATGGCCGATTCGGCGCTGCTGACCGTCGGACTGCTCAAGGGGCCGATGATCAACGAGGCCATGGACATCGTCCGTAAGGGCGGTGCGGTGGTGATGACCGCCATCGCCTCGATGGCCGACGTGACGCCGACCCTGCCCATGGCGATGGTGACGCTGTTCCAGAAGCGCCTGCTCGGAAGCCTCTACGGTGAGGCGAATCCGCGCGCCGACATCCCGCGGCTACTCAACCTCTACCGCGACGGCAAGCTGCTCCTCGACGAAACGGTCACCGCCGAGTACAAGCTGAACGACATCAACGAGGCGTACGACGATATGCTCGCCGGCCGCAACATCCGCGGTGTGATCGTCCACGACCACTGACGCATTCGCACACCGCACCACACCACACCGCCAGCGTGCGTGTCTGCACACGACACGCCGCCGATTCTCGACACTTCACGCACCTTCGCGCCTCGGTGACAGTGCACAACAACAGGCAATGAGTGGACGGGCGCAGCCGTTGTGCACGCCCAGTCACCCGCGAGCGTGCATTACGTACTGATGTTTCGCGGCGTGTCGTGTGCAAACACGCACGGTCGCGAAACAGACTAGAGGCGTTCGATGATGGTGACGTTGGCGGTGCCGCCACCCTCACACATCGTCTGCAGCCCGTAGCGACCGCCGGTGCGCTCCAACGTGTTCAGCATCGTCGTGAACAGCTTGGCCCCTGTCGCGCCGAGCGGGTGTCCGAGCGCGATCGCCCCACCGCTGGGGTTGACCTTGGCGTGATCGGCCTTGGTCTCCTTCAGCCATGCCATGACCACCGGAGCGAAGGCCTCGTTGATCTCGACGGTGTCGATGTCGTCGATCGACAGGCCCGTCTTGTCGAGCGCGTACTGGGTGGCGGGGATCGGGCCCGTCAGCATGAACACCGGGTCGGCACCGCGGGCACTGATGTGGTGGATGCGGGCACGCGGCTTCAGCCCGTGGTCCTTGACCGCCTGCTCGGATGCGAGCAGCACGGCGCTGGCGCCGTCCGAGATCTGACTGGCCATCGCCGCCGTCAGCCGGCCGCCGTCGACGAGGGTCTTCAGCCCCGCCATCTTCTCCAGCGACGTGTCGCGCGGCCCCTCGTCGATGACGAACCCGTCGACACCGATGATCTCGTTCTCGAAGTGTCCGGCCCGGATCGCCTCCTGCGCGCGCTGATGACTGGTCAGCGAGTACTGCTCCATCTCCTCGCGGGAGAGGTTCCACTTCTCGGCGATCAACTCCGACCCGCGGAACTGCGAGATCTCCTGATCGCCGTAGCGGTGCAGCCAGCTCTTGGATTCGTTGGTCGGTGAGGTGAATCCGAACTGCTCGGCCACCGTCATCGCCGACGAGATCGGGATCTGGCTCATGTTCTGCATGCCACCGGCGACGATCAGATCGGCGGTCCCTGACATGATCGCCTGTGCACCAAAGGAAATCGCCTGCTGGCTAGAACCGCACTGGCGATCGACGGTGACACCGGGCACCTCTTCGGGGTACCCGGCGGCCAGCCACGACAGCCTGGCGATATTGCCCGCTTGGGGACCGATGGCGTCGACGCAACCGGCGATGACGTCATCGACGGCACCGGGGTCGACGTCGGTCCGGTCGAACAGTCCGCGCCACGCGGCGGCTCCCAGGTCCACGGGGTGCACGCCGGACAGCCCGCCGTTGCGCTTGCCGACCGCGGTGCGCACGGCTTCGATGACATATGCCTCGGGCATTATTCAACTCCTTCTTTGGTGATACCGCCGAGAACGATGGCTAGGTATTGCCGGCCGACCTCTTCGGCCGTGAGCGGCCCGCCCGGCTGATACCAGCGGACCGAAACCCATGTGGTGTCGCGGATGAACCGATAGACCAGGTCGACGTCGATGTCGGGCCGGAAGTACCCGTCCTCGATGCCCTGGTTGAGCAGATCCAGCCACATCTTGCGCTGCTCTTGATTGCGTTTCTCCACGTAGGCGAACCGCTCCTGGCCCGCGAGTCGCTTGGCCTCGTCCTGGTAGATGACGACCTGTGCGTGCCGGTGTTCGATGGCCTCGAACGACGCCATGAAAAGGCCCTTGAGCCGCTCCAGCGGATTGGGTTCGGTGGCGACGATCTGCTCGTAGCGTTCGAAGAGCCAGTCGAGGAAGCCGCGCAGCACCTCGTCGACCATCTCCTCCTTGGACGAGAAGTGATGGTACAGACTGCCGGACAGGATTCCCGCCGAGTCGGCGATGTCGCGTACGGTCGTCGCCCGCAGCCCGCGCTCGGCGAACATCGTCGCGGCGAGCTCGAGAAGCTCGTCCCTCCGAGTTGCCGGCTGACCGGCCGCAGATCCGGTCATGCGCGCTGACTCGACACCGAAATCACTTCTCCAGTCAGGTAACTGGAGTAGTCGCTGGCCAAAAACGCGATCGTGGCCGCGATCTCCCACGGCTCGGCCGCCCGCCCGAACGCCTCCCCCTCGGACAGCCTGTCGAGCAGTTCCGAGCTGCTGGTCTTCTCGAGGAACTTGTGCCGGGCGATGCTCGGCGACACCGCGTTGATCCGCACGCCGTGCTCGACGGCTTCGACTGCGCTGCATCTTGTCAGCGCCATCACCCCGGCCTTCGCGGCGGCGTAGTGCGACTGCGAATGCTGCGCACGCCAACCCAGAACGCTGGCGTTGTTGACGATCACGCCGCCGTGATCGGCGTCCCGGAAATAACGCAACGCCGCGCGCGTCGCACGCATCACCGATGTCAGTGTCACGTTGAGGACGCGGTCCCACTCCTCGTCGGTCATGTCGATGACGGGAGTCTGGCCGCCCAGCCCCGCGTTGTTGACCAGCACGTCGAGCCGTCCCATCCGGGCGGTCGTCGACGAGACCAGTGCGTCGACCTGCGCGGTGGACGTCACATCGCAGACCACGCTCTCGACCCGGCCGAGGCCGAGTTCGGTCAACTGGTCGCGGGTTTCGCCCAGCCGCCGCTCATGGTGGTCGGACACCACGACGTCGGCGCCCTCGGCCAGTGCGCGCCTGGCCACCGCCGAGCCGATGCCGGTGCCTGCGGCCGCCGTCACCACGACGACCTTTCCGGTCAGCAGCCCGTGCCCCTCGATCTCCTTGGGGGCTTCGGCCAGACTCATGTGCCCTTCACCTCACGTGGTAGGCCGAGCACCCGCTCGGCGATGATGTTGCGCTGGATCTCGTTGGAGCCGCCGTAGATGGTGTCTGCGCGGGAGAACAGATACAACCGCTGCCATTCGTCGAAGTCGCCGTCGGTCAGC
The DNA here is from genome assembly GCA_964579685.1 of uncultured Mycobacterium sp. GTDB lineage: Bacteria > Actinomycetota > Actinomycetes > Mycobacteriales > Mycobacteriaceae > Mycobacterium. The sequence goes on along the minus strand of CAZOIX010000340.1, from coordinate 1,036 downwards.
GTCAGCCCGTCGCGACCCAGCACGTCCATGGCGATCTCACCGAGTTCGCGATGCCAGTTGGCCCACAACAGTTTCGAGACGTTATCCTGTCCCGGCTGTTCGACGTCCATGGTCGCCAGGGCATAGGACCGCATGGTGCGCAGGCCGACCCAGGACCGGGTCAGCCGCTCGCGGATCAGCGGATCGTCGGCGGCACCGTTGCGCTTGGCCAGGTCGGCGACACCGGAAAGCTCACGGGCGTACTCGATCTGCTGGCCGAGTGTCGACACACCACGTTCGAACGTCAACAGTCCCATGGCGACTCGCCATCCATCGCCCGGCGTACCGACCACCAGATCGGCCTCGGTGCGGGCGTCGTCGAATAAGACCTCGTTGAACTCGGAGTCCCCGGTCAACTGCACGATCGGCCGCACCTCGACACCCGGCTGATCCAACGGAACCAGAAGGAAAGACAGTCCCGCATGGCGTTTGGAGCCCTTCTCGGTGCGCGCCACGACGAAGCACCACTGCGCCCAGTGCGCCAGCGACGTCCATACCTTTTGCCCGTTGACGATCCACTGATCGCCGTCGAGTTCGGCGGTCGTCGACACGTTGGCCAAGTCGCTGCCCGCGCCGGGCTCGGAATAGCCCTGGCACCAGAGTTCGGTGACATCGAGGATCTTCGGCAGGAACCGCTGTTGCTGCTCGGTGGTGCCGAAGGCGATCAGTGTCGGCCCGAGCAGTTCCTCGCCGAAGTGGTTGACCTTGGCGGGGGCGTTGGCGATCGCGTACTCCTCGTAGAACGCGACGCGGTGCGCGACGGACAGCCCGCGGCCGCCGTGCTCCTCGGGCCACCCGAGGCAGGTGTAGCCCGCGGCCGCGAGATGCTTGTTCCACGCGAGGCGTTCCTCGAAGGCCACGTTGTCGTTGCCCGGCCCGCCGAGGCCCTTGATCGCGGCGAATTCGCCGACGAGGTTCTCGGCAAGCCAGTCGCGGACCTCGGCCCTGAACTCCTGGACCTCTATCACCCCTGTAGGCTAACCTACCAAGCACTTGC
>CAZOIX010000339.1:0-5206 GCA_964579685.1 uncultured Mycobacterium sp. | reverse complement strand
CGCGATGGGCAAGCTTGCGCAGGCCGTCATGCACGGTGCCAAGATCATCCAGGTCCAGGGCAACTTCGACGACTGCCTGGAGCTCGCACGTAAGGCGACCGCCGAGTTCGGCGAGATCGAACTGGTCAATTCGGTCAACCCGTCCCGGATCGAGGGGCAGAAGACCGCCGCGTTCGAGATCGTCGACGTGCTGGGTCGCGCGCCGGACGTGCACGCGCTGCCGGTCGGCAACGCGGGCAACATCACGGCCTACTGGAAGGGCTTCGCGGAGTATCACGCCGACGGCGTCGCGTCGTCGCGGCCCCGCATGCTCGGCGTCCAGGCCGCCGGCGCGGCGCCGCTGGTCAGCGGTCACCCGGTGAAGAACCCGGAGACCGTCGCGACCGCGATCCGCATCGGCTCCCCGGCCAGCTGGACCCAGGCCGTCGCCGCCAAGGACGAGTCGGGCGGGGTGTTCCGCGCGGCCACCGACGAGAAGCTCCTGGAGGCCTACCGGCTCGTCGCGGGCCGGGAGGGTGTGGTCGTCGAACCCGCCTCGGCGGCCAGCATTGCCGGCCTGCTGAAGTCGATCGAGGACGGATGGGTCGCCAAGGGGTCGACCGTGGTGTGCACGGTCACGGGAAACGGCCTCAAGGATCCCGACACGGCGCTGAAGGGTATGCCGCACGTCACGCCACTACCCGTCGATCCGTCAGCCGTGGCCAACCAGCTGGGTCTGGTCTAGCGGGTGGACTCGTGACGGTGACTCTGCCGGCCGGGCTGACGGCCACTGCCGTCGTGGCGGCGTCCAGTGCCAACCTCGGCCCAGGTTTCGACAGCCTCGGCCTGGCCTTGAGCCTGTACGACCAGATCGTCGTGGAGATCATCGAATCCGGCCTCGTCGTGGAAGTCGACGGCGAAGGTGCAGGGCAGGTTCCGCTGGACTCGACGCATCTTGTCGTCCGTGCGGTCGAGCACGGCCTGCTGACCGCCGGCGTGCAGGCTCCGGGGCTAAAGGTGCACTGCCACAACGGCATTCCGCATTCACGAGGGTTAGGGTCATCCGCAGCGGCGGTCGTTGGGGGGCTCGCGGTTGTCAACGGTCTTGTGACGCAGGTCGGTTCGGAGCCGCTTGGAGATGCCGAACTGATCCAGCTGGCCAGTGAGTTCGAAGGCCACCCCGACAACGCATCGGCGGCCGTTCTCGGCGGCGGCGTCGTGTCGTGGACCGAACACGAAGGGGTGCTGCCGCGCTACTCGGCGGTGCCTGTACGGCTGCATCCCGACATCCATCTGTTCCCGGGAATCCCCGAGGAACGGTCCTCGACGGCCGAGACACGCGTATTGCTGCCGGAGCTGGTCAGCCACACCGACGCACGGTTCAACCTCAGTCGCGCCGCCTTACTGGTGGTGGCGCTGACACAGCGGCCGGATCTGTTGATGGAGGCCACCGAGGATGTCCTGCACCAGCCGCAGCGGGCTGCCGCGATGCCGCGCTCCGCGGAATACCTGCAGATCCTCCGGCGTTGTGGTGTTCCAGCGGTGCTATCCGGTGCTGGACCTGCGGTTATCGCAATCAGTACGCAATCGGAGTTGCCGGCAGAAGCTGTGGAATTCGGCACCGCGAACGGGTTCACCGTCCACGAGATGGCGGTCGGAGAAGGCGTCCGGTGGACGTCGGGCGTGGCAGCCGGGAGTTGAGCTGAGGCGAAAGCATCAGCACCACGAGCCACACGCGAACCACCGTCTTTCTTGCTTCCGGCACGGAAGCGGGTTATCCTCGCTGTCGTCCAGCAATTGCAGCGTCTCTGCCTGCGCCGACACTAGGACGACCACTCTTCTTCCAAGTGCTCATCTCGTGTACTGACGGTTCGCCGTTCATCAGCGAATCCCGGCGATCACTGTTGCAGAGGCAATAGTGGGACCCACGCGTTCAGCGGATTAGCTGAGCGCACCGAACCCCCGCATGACTCGATCAGCGAGGGAAAGAAAGGAAATCCGTGAGCGATACGGACCTGATCACGGCTGGCGGTAGCAGCGAAAACGACCAGCTGCCGAGCCCCGTGAATTCAGACATTTCGACTTCCGCGCCTGAAGATGCGTCCAACAGCACGCCAACGGCGGAAACGGCTCCGACGGCCAGCCAAGAGACAGACGTAGCGTCCGGTGACCGCGCGGGCTCGTTGTCGACGATGGTGCTGCCCGAACTGCGGGCCCTCGCCAAGCAGATCGGCGTAGACGGTGCCTCCGGAATGCGCAAGAGCGAACTCGTCGCCGCTATCCGTGCGCACCGTGGCGAAGCCAACGGCACGACCCGGAAAGAGGCTGCGGACAGCGGCCAGGCCGACACTGCGCCCGCTTCCGGCCCGACCACCGAGAACGACACCGAAAACCGGGACGCCGGCGAGCAGAGCGATCAGCAGCGCCCACGCCGCGAGCGCCGCGGGGCTTCCCGCGACTCTGGTGCCCCGAATGGCTCTGAGCAGAGCGGACAGGGCGGCGGCCAGGACACCAAGGCCGACGCCGACAGCGGGCAGAACGCCAAGCAGCGCGGCAAGTCCGACGGCGACAAATCCGACGGCGATGACCAGCAGGGCGGCCAGCAGAACCGCAATAACAACAACCAGAACAACCAGAACAACCAGAACAATGACGACGACGGCGAGGGCCGTCAGGGTCGCCGGGGTCGCCGGTTCCGGGATCGCCGGCGCCGTGAGCGCGGTGGTGACGGCGGCGGCGGTCAAGACCGCGACACCGAGCTGCGCGAGGACGATGTGGTGCAGCCGGTTGCCGGAATCCTCGATGTGCTCGACAACTACGCGTTCGTCCGCACGTCGGGCTACCTCGCCGGCCCCAACGACGTGTACGTGTCCATGAACATGGTCCGCAAGAACGGTCTGCGTCGCGGCGACGCGGTCACCGGTGCGGTCCGGGTGCCCAAAGAAGGCGAAGGCGGCGGCCAGAATCCGCGGCAGAAGTTCAATCCGCTGGTCCGGTTGGACACTGTCAACGGCGGCCCGGTCGAAGACGCCAAGAATCGCCCCGAGTTCACCAAGCTGACCCCGCTCTACCCGAATCAGCGGCTGCGCCTGGAGACCACGACGGAGAAGCTGACGACCCGCGTGATCGACCTGATCATGCCGATCGGCAAGGGCCAGCGTGCCCTGATCGTGTCGCCGCCCAAGGCCGGTAAGACCACGATCATGCAGGACATCGCCAACGCGATCACCAAGAACAACCCGGAATGCCACCTGATGGTCGTGCTCGTCGACGAGCGCCCGGAAGAGGTGACGGACATGCAGCGCTCGGTCAAGGGTGAGGTCATCGCCTCGACCTTCGACCGACCGCCGTCAGATCACACCCAGGCCGCCGAGCTCGCGATCGAGCGCGCCAAGCGGCTCGTCGAGCAGGGCAAGGACGTCGTCGTCCTGCTCGACTCGATCACCCGGCTGGGCCGCGCGTACAACAACGCGTCACCCGCGTCGGGGCGAATCCTGTCCGGTGGTGTCGACTCGACCGCGCTGTACCCGCCCAAGCGGTTCCTCGGCGCGGCCCGCAACATCGAAGAGGGCGGCTCGCTGACCATCATCGCGACCGCGATGGTGGAGACCGGCTCAACCGGTGACACGGTGATCTTCGAGGAGTTCAAGGGCACCGGCAACGCCGAGCTCAAGCTCGACCGCAAGATCGCCGAGCGCCGGGTGTTCCCGGCCGTCGACGTCAACCCGTCCGGCACCCGTAAGGACGAGCTCCTGCTGTCGACCGACGAGTTCGCGGTCGTGCACAAGCTGCGGCGCGTGCTGTCGGGACTTGACCCGCACCAGGCCATCGATCTGCTGATGAGCCAGTTGCGTAAGACCAAGAACAACTATGAGTTCCTGGTCCAGGTCTCCAAGACCGCCCCGGGTTCCGCGGACGCCGACTAATTAGCGAATTCGGTGCGCAAACCGCCGCGTGGCGGTCGTACGCGCACCGAAATCACACAGCGGGGTCGGCCCGCAGGCCTGGCATCACATAGCGGCGCACGTAGACGAGCAGGGCGTCCGCGTTCTCGGGATCGAGTGTGTCGCCGGGGACGGTCGCGAGCGAAATCATCACGCGCGCCACCCATTCCGATGCCTCGGCCATGTTGGTGTCTGGGTGGATGTCGCCGATGTCTCGCGCCACGATCAGATAACGCGACCAGAAGTCCGCCAGGTCGGGCACCAGGCCCTGGACGCCCGCACCCGCGCAGGCCGAGAACTCCTCGGGCTCCTCCATCCGCAGTTTCATCAGCAGCGCGCCGGGATCGTCGTACGCGGTGCGGGCATGACGGATGCCCAACGCCATCTGCCGGTCCAGACCCTCGACCTGCTCGAGCATGGCGTGTGCGTCCGACCAGTACGCCTCGTTCAGTCGCACGATCGCCGCGCCGAGCAGTGTGACCTTGTCCGGGAAGTGGCGATACAGCCAGCCGCGTGACACGCCGGCGACCTCGGCCACCTCCGACACCGTCGTCGCACGGATGCCCTTCGCGTGCATGCAGATCTCTGCCGCATCGACCAACCGGTCGCGGACACTCCTGGTGGCGGTGTCGGTCGTCACCAGAGCATTGTGCCATCGCGAACACTTCGTCGGATCCGTCCACAGCGCGGATGACCAGGAATAGTGTCCGCATCGCGGGCGTTTAGGCGGTTGGCGGTTGACCTGGCATAATGGCGCCGACACCCTCGGTTCCGGTTCACGCCGACACCTCCTGGTCAACGGAGGGGCGACCCGGGGCCCACGATCGAAGAGGAAACCATGAAATCAGGCATTCACCCTGACTACGTCGACACCACGGTGCACTGTGGCTGCGGCAACACGTTCACCACGCGCAGCACGAAGACGGGCGGACAGATTCACGTCGAGGTCTGCTCGCAGTGCCATCCGTTCTACACCGGCAAGCAGAAGATCCTCGACAGCGGCGGCCGCGTCGCCCGCTTCGAGAAGCGCTACGGCAAGCGGACCAAGTCTTCCGAGGGCAACTAGCTGACCGATCGGCGCCCGCTCTGCGCTGTACGCGCAGGCCGGGCGCCGTTTCGTGGGTAGGGTACGACGGCGCGAGGCCAAGGAGGCGAGATGAGCGATACCGCATCGGCGATCGACGCCATCCTCGCCGAGCACGCCGAGCTGGAACTGCGCCTGTCCGAACCCGAATTGCATGCCGATCCGGCCGCTGCCCGCAAGGTCGGCCGCCGGTTCGCCC
>CAZOIX010000338.1:0-5218 GCA_964579685.1 uncultured Mycobacterium sp. | reverse complement strand
GGCCTGCTGCCGTGGCTCGCAGGCACCACCGCCGATGTGGTGTGCCTGCAGGAGACCCGCGCCGACGACGACCAACTTGCGACGGCGCTGGCACCGGCGACCGCTGACGGGTGGCATCTGGCGTCGGCGCAACCACACCTCAAGGGGCGCAGCGGCGTTGCCGTCCTGTCGCGGCACCCGATCGACGCGGTGCGGCTGATGGACTCCGACGAATTCGCTTCGCACGGGCGCTATCTCGAGGTCGACACAGCTGGTCTGACAGTCGCCAGCCTCTACATCCAGACCGGCGAGGCCGAGACCGACCGCCAGCGGGAGAAGGAGCGGTTCATGGCGACCCTCGCAGCGCGGATGGCCGTCCTGCAGGCGACGGGCCGCGACGCGGTCATGTGCGGGGACTGGAACATCGCCCACACCGAGAACGACATCAAGAACTGGAAGGGCAATCTGAAGAAGTCGGGGTTTCTGCCCGGCGAGCGGGCCTGGCTCACGGATCTGCTCGCGTCGGGGTGGGTCGACGTGGTGCGGGTGCTGCATCCCGACGTACCCGGACCGTACGCCTGGTGGTCCTGGAGAGGTCGGGCCTTCGACAACGATGCCGGTTGGCGCATCGACTACCAACTGGCCACTGCCGGGCTCGCGGCGCGCGCCGTGTCCGCCCGGGTGGAGCGGGCCGCGGCCTATGCATTGCGCTGGTCGGACCACGCGCCGGTCACCGTCGACTATTCACCTGCCGTGGACTGTGCGTCGAGCGGATGACCGTTAGGGTCAGCCAATGAGCGTCGAGACCACTGCTGCGCGGCGACATCGCGTCGTCATCATCGGTTCGGGCTTCGGTGGGCTGTTCGCGGCCAAACACCTCAAGCGCGCGGACGTCGACATCACCCTCATCGCGAAGACGACCCACCATCTGTTCCAGCCCCTGCTCTATCAGGTGGCCACGGGCATCCTGTCGGTCGGCGAAATCGCGCCGGCGACGCGAATCATCCTGCGTAAGCAGCGAAATGCCGAAGTGTTACTCGGCGACGTGGTGGCCATCGATCTGAAGAACAAGACCGTGACCTCCAAACTGCTGGACTGGGAGCGGGTGACGCCGTTCGACAGTTTGATCGTGGCCGCAGGCGCTCAACAGTCGTATTTCGGTAACGACCACTTCGAGGCATTCGCCCCGGGGATGAAGACCGTCGACGACGCGCTCGAGCTGCGCGGCCGGATCCTCGGAGCCTTCGAAGCGGCCGAGGTGACGATGTCGGAGGCCGAACGCAAGCGTCGGCTGACGTTCGTCGTCGTGGGCGCCGGACCGACCGGCGTCGAGGTCGTCGGCCAGATCGCCGAGCTCGCGGACCGGACCCTCGCCGGAGCATTCCGGACCATCGACCCGACCCATGCCCGGGTGATTCTCGTCGAGGCCGCGCCCGCTGTGCTGCCCCCGATGGGCCCCAAGCTGGGGCTCAAGGCGCAACGCCGGCTGGAGAAGATGGGCGTCGAGGTCAAGCTGAACACCATGGTCACCGATGTCGACTACATGGGACTGACCGTCAAACAGGACGGGGAGGAACACAGAATCGAGTGCGCCGTCAAGGTGTGGTCCGCCGGGGTGCAGGCCAGCCCGCTGGGCAAGCTGCTCGCCGATCAATCTGACGGCACCGAGGTCGACCGGGCCGGCCGCGTGGTCGTCGAACCGGACCTCACGGTCAAGGGTCATCCGAACGTGTTCGTCGTCGGCGACCTGATGAGCGTGCCGGGTGTGCCGGGAATGGCGCAGGGGGCAATCCAGGGCGCGGTCTACGCCACCAAGCAGATCAAGGCGGGCCTCAACAAGGCTGGGCAGGCCGCGGACCGAAAGCCGTTCAAGTACGTGAACAAAGGCAGCATGGCCACCGTCTCGCGGTTCAGCGCGGTGTGCCAGATCGGCAAGATCGAATTCGGCGGATTCCTCGCCTGGCTCGCGTGGCTGGGTCTGCACCTCTACTACCTGGTGGGCAGCCGCAATCGTATTGTCGCCGTGTACTCCTGGTTCATCACCTTCCTCGGCCGAGGCCGCAGCCAGCTGGCGATCACCGAACGGTGGGTCTTCGCGCGCAAGGCATTGGAGCAATCGCGGGATCAGAGCGCCCAACAATCCGTTGGGTGAGGCGTGCCAAGATTGACCCATCATGAGCACCTCCCGTCCCGTCGTGTTTTCCGGTGTCCAACCGACCTCTGATTCCCTCCACCTCGGCAATGCGCTGGGTGCCATCAAGCAGTGGGTGAATCTGCAGGACGCCTACGACGCGTTCTTCTGTGTGGTCGACCTGCACGCGATCACCATTCCCCAGGATCCAGAGCGGCTCCGAGCGCGCACGCTGGTCACTGCCGCGCAATACCTCGCGTTGGGCATCGACCCGTCGCGCAGCACGATTTTCGTTCAGAGCCACGTCCCCGCGCATACCGAACTCGCCTGGGTGCTCGGCTGTTTCACCGGGTACGGACAGGCGTCGCGGATGACGCAGTTCAAGGACAAGTCGCAGAAAGAGGGCAGCGAAGCCACCACCGTCGGGCTGTTCACGTATCCGGTGCTGATGGCCGCGGACGTCCTGCTCTACGACACCGAACTGGTGCCGGTCGGCGAAGACCAGCGTCAGCATCTGGAATTGGCGCGTGACGTCGCGCAGCGGTTCAACGCCCGCTTTCCCGACACGTTGGTCGTTCCCGACGTGCTGATCCAGAAGGTCACCGCCAAGATCTACGACCTGGCCGACCCGACATCGAAGATGAGCAAGTCCGCGGCCACCGAGGCCGGGCTGATCAGCCTGCTCGACGATCCCAAGAAGTCCGCGAAGAAGATTCGCTCCGCGGTGACCGACAGCGAGCGCGAGATCCGCTACGACCCGGTCGCCAAGGCCGGCGTCTCCAACCTGTTGACCATCCAGTCCGCGATCACGGGCATCGACGTCGACAAGCTCGTGGAGGGGTATGCCGGGCGGGGATACGGCGACCTGAAGGCCGACACCGCCGAGGCCGTCGTCGAGTTCGTCGGTCCGATCCAGGCGCGCGTCGACGAACTGCTGGCCGATCCTGCCGAGCTGGAGTCAGTATTGGCCGCGGGTGCAGAGCGGGCCAGGGACGTGTCTGCAAAGACGCTGCGGCGGGTATATGACCGGTTAGGGTTTCTACCGCAACGCCCATAATTCGATGGGGGCCTGGACATGACACCTCCGGTCGAGCCGGAGACTGACGGCAAGCCGGACAAGCCTGGGACGCTCGACCGGTTGCGCGCGCGCTATCACTGGTTCGACCACGTGATGCGCGCCCAGGAGCGGTACCAGCACAGCAAGGGTGACTTCTACGCCGCGGGCATCACGTACTTCACGATCTTCGCGCTGTTCCCGATGCTGATGGTCGGTTTTGCGATCGGTGGCTTCATCCTCGCCAGCCAACCCGAACTGATCGTCGAAATGCAGGACCGGATCAAGGCGACTGTGTCCGGCCAGGTCGGACAGCAACTGGTCGAGTTGATGGAATCCGCGATCGACTCACGCACCTCCGTCGGGCTCATCGGTCTGGCCACTGCCGCGTGGGCCGGCCTGGGGTGGATGGCGAACCTGCGTGAAGCGCTGAGCCAGATGTGGGGTCTGGCGCGGCGGGAGCGGAAAGGGTTCGTTCGCACCAAATTGTCGGATCTGACGGCCATGGTGGGTCTGTTCCTCGCGCTGGTGCTCACCATCGCGCTCACGGTGCTGGGCAATTCCGGCGCGATGAAGCAGGTGCTGGAATGGTTTGGGCTGCAGGATGTTCCGGGTGTCAGCCTGGCGCTGCGGGTGGCCTCGCTGGTGGTGTCGGTGCTGATCACCTGGTTGCTCTTCACCTGGATGATCGCGCGACTGCCGCGCGAGTCGGTCAGCTTCCGCAGTGCACTGAGGGCCGCTTTCATGGCCGCGGTGGCCTTCGAGGTGTTCAAAGCGGTGGCGTCGATCTACCTGCGGTCAGTGGTCACCGGTCCTGCGGGGGCGACGTTCGGTCCGGTGCTGGGGCTGATGGTGTTCGCCTATATCACGGCGCGGCTCATCCTCTTCGCCACCGCATGGGCGGCGACGGCGAAAGACAACCTGGCGGCCGCCCCGGTCGACCCGCCTCTTGGCGCACAGATCACCCCGCGCGTCGAGTTCCGCGAGGGCCTCGGGGTACGTGGCGCGCTTACGGCCGCAGCCGCGGGTGCCGTTGGTGCGCTGAGTATCTCGCGCTTCGTGCGGCGCCGTTGACCTCTCAGTGCTGCGGACGTCGGTTGACCGACCGGGCGGCCATGATGAGACCGAACACGATGATCGATCCGACGATGCCCACCCCCACGCGCACCGGAGTGGCGTCGACATCGGACAGCATCGGTGCGGCGTTGAGCGCAGCGGGATTCGCGGCCGCATCCGGCTTCGGTGCGACCAGCGACGGATCGGGTTCGATCAGTGTGCCGACCCTGGTGCCCGGCGGCGTCGCGAAGCCGTAATCCAGCAGGTGTGCCGCCTGCTCCCACGGCGCGATCGGCTGCCGGGTGCCATGCAGAAGCACCGCCACCAGCCGGCGGCCGTCCCGGGTGGCCGCCCCGACGAACGTCTGGCCCGCGTCGTCGGTGTAGCCGGTCTTTCCGCCGAGGGCACCGGGATAGTTGGCAAGCAGCTTGTTGTCGTTCTCGATCGGATAGCCCGCGTCGCCGCGGCCGGGGAAGTCAAAGCTCTGGGTGCTGACGATGTCGGCGAAGATCGGGTTCTGCCAGGCGTACCGGTAGAACAGGCCGAGATCGTAGGCCGATGTGCTCATGCCGGGCCCGTCGAGGCCGGACGGCGTCGCAACCCGGGTGTCATGTCCGCCGAGTTTGTCGGCCAGGGTGTTGAGCTTGCCCAGCGCGGTGTCCATGCCGCCCAGCTGTGCCGCCAGCGCGTGCGCCGCGTCGTTGCCGGAATACATCAGCAGACCGTGCAGCAGGTCGTTGATCGAGTAGAAGCCGTTCTCGCCGACACCCACCTTGGTGCCTTCCTGCGCGGAATCCTCGGCGGTGCCTGCGACGACCTTGTGGATCGGCAGGTCCTTGATGGCCTGCATCGCGACGAGGACCTTGATGACGCTTGCCGGGCGGTGCCTGCCGTGCGGATCCTTGGCGGCGATGACATCGCCGGTGTCCAGGTCTGCCACCAGCCAGGCGTCGGCCGAGATGTCGTTGGGCAGCGGCGGGGTGCCTTGTGCGGTGATC
>CAZOIX010000337.1:0-5244 GCA_964579685.1 uncultured Mycobacterium sp. | reverse complement strand
CATCGACACTGCGCGGCGAGGCGGCAGTGCGCGCCAGCTCGGCCATCCGCCGAGCCAGATCGTGGTTCTGTACCCGCTCCATTGTTCTAGCCTTCCCCATCTGACTGTCCGATACACGAACGTTTGCTCGCCGTCACAACGGGCAGTCCCAATAGAGGCTCGCGTGGCGGTCGACCTCTACGCAAGCCGAGGTTCCGTCGGTTCAGACCTAGAGCCGGCGGGGCCGTCCCCCTTCTTACTCTTTGGTGAACTTGCCGAGTCACTCTCTTAGTTGTAGTAACGTCGTGGCCATGGGTAACACAGGCATCTGGATCCTTGGCGGATATCAGAGCGATTTCGCCCGCAACCTCGCCCGAGAAGGACACGACTTCGCAGATCTGACCGCCGAGCTGGTGGCCTCAACCCTCGCAGCGGCCAAGGTAGACGCATCCGATATCGAGGTCGTACACCTCGGGAACGCGTTCGGTGAGATGTTCGCCCGACAGGGACACCTCGGTGCCATGCCTGCCACCGTGGCCGACGGGTTGTGGGATACGCCCGCCTCGCGGCACGAGGCCGCATGCGCCTCGGGTAGCGTCGCCACGCTGGCGGCGATCGCCGATCTGCGCTCCGGCGCGTACCGAGCGGCGCTGGTCGTCGGGGTCGAGCTGGAGAAGACGGTGCCCGGCGACACGGCCGCCCAGTATCTCGGCGCCGCCGCGTGGACCGATCACGAGGGCGCAGATGCCAAGTTCATGTGGCCGCACATGTTCGATCGGGTGGCCGCCGAATACGACCGCCGCTTCGGCATCGACGAGGCGCATCTGCGCGCGATCGCACAACTCAACTTCGCGAACGCGCGGAACAACCCCAACGCGCAAACGCGCGATTGGACGGTTCCCGATCCGCTGACCGATGACGACAGGGCCAACCCCGTGATCGAGGGGCGGCTCCGTCGCTTCGACTGCAGCCAGATGACCGACGGCGGGGCGGGCATCGTCCTTGTCACCGACGACTGGCTGCGCGACCATCCCGGTGTGCAGCCGATCGGGCGCATCGTCGGCTGGGGCCATCGCACCGTCGGCCTTGGCCTACAGCAGAAGCTCGACCACTCGGCCGAGGATCCGTACGTCATGCCTCACGTCAGGCGAGCGGTGCTCGACGCGTTCGACCGTGCTCACGTCACCGTCGATGAGATCGACGGTTTCGAGGTCCATGACTGCTTCACACCCAGCGAGTACCTCGCCATCGACCACATCGGCCTGACCGGCCCAGGGGAATCGTGGAAGGCGATCGAGAACAACGAGATCGAGATCGGCGGCCGGCTGCCTATCAATCCGAGTGGAGGCCTGATCGGCGGCGGGCACCCCGTCGGCGCGTCTGGAGTCCGGATGCTGCTCGACGCCGCCAAACAGGTCAGTGGCCGCGCCGGCGACTACCAGGTCGAGGGCGCAAAGATGTTCGGCACGTTGAACTTCGGCGGCAGCACCGCCACCACCGTCAGCTTCGTCGTGAGTGGAGAGTGAAATGACTTCTGGTGTTGGAGCCAATGTCGAGATCGTCGGCAAGTACCTGTCCACCCTGCCCGAGGACGACGATCATCCGTATCGCACCGGGCCGTGGCGTCCTCAGACCACCGAGTGGGACGCCGACGACCTGCAGGCGGTCGAGGGCGAGATCCCGAACGACCTCGACGGCGTGTATCTGCGTAACACCGAGAATCCGCTACACCCGGCGCTCAGGTTCTACCACCCTTTCGACGGCGACGGCATGGTCCACGTCGTCGGATTCCGGGACGGAAAGGCGTTCTACCGCAACAGGTTCGTCCAAACCGACGGATTCATTGCGGAGAACGAGGCGGGCGGGGCCCTGTGGCCCGGACTGGCCGAGCCGATTCAGCTTGCCAAGCGCGACCGCGGCTGGGGCGCAAGGACGTTGATGAAGGACGCGTCCAGCACCGACGTCATCGTCCACCGCGGCACGGCGCTCACGAGCCACTACCAGTGCGGTGACATGTACCGCATCGACCCGCTCTCCGGCGAGACCCTGGGCAAGGAGGACTTCAACGGAGGCTTCCCCTTCGACTGGGGTGTCTCGGCGCATCCCAAGGTCGACGACCGCACCGGCGAGCTGCTGTTCTTCAGCTACAGCAAGGAGGCGCCGTACATGCGCTACGGCGTCGTCGATGCCGCCGATGACCTCGTGCACCTCACCGACATTCCGCTCCCTGGCCCACGGCTGCCCCACGACATGGCGTTCACCCAGAATTACGCCATCCTCAACGACTTTCCGTTGTTCTGGGATCCCAAGCTGCTCCAGGCCGGCGTCCACCTGCCCGGGTTTCACCGCGACATGCCCTCACGATTCGCGGTCATCCCGCGGCGCGGCGGATCCGAGGACATCCGCTGGTTCGAGACCGACCCGACCTTCGTGCTGCATTTCACCAACGCGTACGAGGACGGCGACGAGATCATTCTCGACGGCTTCTTCGAGGGCGAACCGAATCCGGTCGACACGCTCACCGGTGACAAGTACAAGAAGGCTTTCCGATACCTCGCCCTCGACGGGCTGCAGACTCGGCTTCACCGCTGGCGGTTCAACCTCGTCACCGGGGAGGCGCGCGAAGAACGGTTGTCCGAGTCCATCACCGAGTTCGGCATGATCAACGGCGGCTACGCCGGCGACAAGTACCGCTATACATATGCCGCGACGGGTAAGCCCGGATGGTTCCTGTTCGACGGGCTGGTCAAGCACGACCTGGCGACAGGGTCCGAGGAGCGGTTCGCCTTCGACGACGGGGTGTACGGCAGCGAGACCGCGATGGCGCCGCGCGTCGGCAGCAACGCGGAGGACGACGGCTACCTGGTGACTCTGACCACCGATATGAATGACGACGCCTCGTACTGCCTGGTTTTCGATGCCGCCCGGGTCGCCGATGGCCCGGTATGCAAACTCGCCCTGCCGGAACGTATTTCCAGCGGTACCCATTCCACGTGGGCACCGGGTTCGGAGCTACGGCGCTGGCGCGACACCGACTCCGCTGCCGGCGCGATCGGCCTGTAGGTGGCCGAACCGAGCCCCAACGCCGTCGCGCGCATGCTGGGGCTCCTCGGCGACGAGTGGACGCTGCTCGTCGTCCAGCAGGCGCTTCTCGGGACCACGCGGTTCGGGGACTTCCGTGTGCGCCTGCCCATCTCGAACTCGGTGCTGACGGCACGGCTGCGGGCGCTGACCGGCGAGGCCCTGCTCGAACGTCGGACGTATCAGCAGAATCCGCCGCGATCGGAGTACGTCGTCACCGAGCGCTCCCGGTCGTTGTGGCCCGTGCTGGTGTCGATCTGGGAGTGGGAGCGCCGCTGGGTGCCCGGCCACACCGACCCCCTGCCCGGCATGCGTCACGTCGCGTGCGGCCAGGACTTCACCCCCGTAGTCAGGTGCGGCTCGTGCGGCGAGGCGGCGAGCGAGAAAGATGTCCTCGCGCAGTGGGGTCCCAGCGGTTCCTGGGCGCGTTCGGTACCGGTAGCGGCCACCCGACGACGCGCCGAGTCTGATTCGGCCGCAGGACTGTTCCCGCAGACGATGAGCGTCATGGGCAACCGCTGGGGCTTCGCCCTGCTGGTCGCTGCGTTCGTCGGGATGGCGCGCTTCACCGACTTTCAGACACAGCTGGGTGCTCCCCCCGGCTCCATCGCCGACCGGCTCTCGATTTTCACCGGCAACGGGGTGTTCGAGATGTCCGGCAACAGGTACCGGCTGACGGAGAAGGGCCGTGCGCTGTTTCCGGTGCTGGTGACCGCGCTGCAATGGGCGCAGCGGTGGTATCAGGCACCAGAAGGGCCGGCGGTTCTTCTCAGCCACACCGTGTGCGACCGAGAATTCGAGCTGATCCTGACGTGTGATCAGTGCTCAGATCCGCTCCAGGGCGCGCAGATCAACGCGGTCTGAAAGTAGGGCCAAAAGTCCTTGGCACTCTCCGAGGGAGAGTGCTAATCTCGCAGGTGCACAGTGATTTAGGTCGCCCGCCGGGGTGGCGGGCTCTGAGTGACATAGGAGGTGGATTACTGTGCTTCGTTTTGATCCGTTCAGTGACCTTGATGCTCTGACCCGGGGACTGCTGACCAGCCAGACCGGATCAACTCGCACCCCACGTTTCATGCCGATGGACCTGTGCAAAATCGAAGACCACTACGTCCTGACGGCAGACCTACCCGGTATCGACCCGGGATCCGTGGACGTCGACGTCGACAGCGGCACCCTCACGATCTCGGCGCACCGTACGGCGCGTTCGGAGGATGCCGTCCAGTGGCTGGCCAACGAGAGGTTCTTCGGCACCTACCGTAGACAACTCTCGCTCGGCGAAGGCATTGACGCAACGGCGATTACGGCGACGTACGAAAACGGTGTGCTCACCGTGACGATTCCGGTCGCCGAACGCGCAAAGCCGCGCAAGGTCGAGGTAAGTCACACCGGCCATCAGCAGTCGATCGAGCCAACCACCGTCGACTCCGAGTAGCCGCCCAATCGAGGCTGCGGGCAGATCGCGATTCACGTCGAAGACGCGATCTGCCCGCAGACTCGGCGTATCTACGCGTGACGGTTCAGCCGATACAGCAGGTTGTTGCGCACAGACGGCCATTCGATGTCCAGGATCGAGTAGACGACGGTGTCGCGCCTTGACCCGTCGGCGAGGACCTGATGGCTGCGTAATATGCCGTCCAGTTTGGCGCCCAACCGCTCGATCGCGTTTCGGCTGGCGAAATTGAAGAAGTGGGTGCGGAATTCGACTGCCACACAATTCAACCGATCGAATGCATGACCGAGCATCAGCAGCTTGGTCTCGCTGTTGACCCCACTGCGCCGCGCCGAATCGACGTACCAGGTGTTGCCGATCTCCAGCCGGCGGTTGGCCGGGTCGACGTTCATATAACTCGATGAGCCGACCAGAGTGCCGTCCAGCAGACGCACCACGAAAGTCAACCCGGTGTCCGGCGTCTGCACGCTCAACCGCGCGTCGACCCACCGCTCGACAGCTTCCGGCGCAGGAGCGGCCGTGAACCAGAGGCGACCCAGTTCACCGTCGGCGGCGACAGCGCTGATCTCCGGAACGTGTTCTCGGCTAAGCGGTTCCAGCGTCACCCACCGCTCACCGGTCAGCAGGACCGGTGCGACGAACCCGCTCACAATGTCCGGGCCCCAGCCGTTGACCACGCGGAGACCATCGCCCACACCGACAGCAGGACCGCCGCGATCGCCACGGTACCGCCG
>CAZOIX010000336.1:0-5251 GCA_964579685.1 uncultured Mycobacterium sp. | reverse complement strand
CTCGACCCGGCCGGTGACTCGCCCGGGTCGAGTTCGACCGAGGTGTTGCAGCCGTCGCAGGTCCAGCGGACGAGATGTTCGCGGCTCATCGGACGACCTTGCGACAGGTGGTGCAGATACGGACGGCGCCGTTGTATTCGGTCTTGGGGTGGGTGCAGCGCTTCTGCTCGGCGATCCGCTCGGCTCGGTCCTGGGCGTCTTCACCGGAGGCGGCTCGGGCGGTGTCGGGGAGATCGGCCGGCGGGGAGGCGACGGAAGCCTTGGTGCGCTTCGGCTGAGTCGGCAGGGCGGCCGAAGCGGCGTTCCGCAACCACACCGACACCGGGATGCCCTCGGCGGCTGCCTGCTTCTCGATGAGTGCGTCCTCCTCGAGCGGCATCCGCAACGATCGCGCCGGTCCGTATCGAATGGGTCTGCTCATGCCCTCCACAGTAGCGGTTTACCGTGCACCGTGTCAACCGTAAACCCCGTGTTCGGTATACGGCATGGTGGGCCCTCAACAGGGTGCGGAAGGAGCCCTCGAGGAACGGAACGATCGTCTCGTTCTCATCGACACAACCATCCCTGGATCCCCAGAGGAATGCTATGCCACCTGGGGGTGAACTAGATCGGAGGTCACGCGCCCCCCTGCCGGCGGCTCGTCTCGAGACCGGTGGAGGTTCGGACGCGACAGAGCCGCGGCACTACTGGCCGCGGCTCTGTCGCGTCGTCCGATGCGACGCCTAGGTCACAGTAGGGCGATGCAAGCTACTTCGGTCGCACGCGCCACGGTCCGGGATTCTGGCAAGCGTTGACCGTTGGAGCGGAGACGGTATTTGTCGCCCTTCCGCGACCGCTTGACGGCGACGACAACACCGCCAGCGGTGAGATGCACCGAATCGTTCGGGGCGAGTGATTCGACCGCTTGCCCGATCTGTTCTTCGGTCGGGTCGACCAGTGTCGGGATGGCCGCGGCGCGTTCGGCCGCGGCTACCTCTCGCGCCTTCCGTCCCGCGGTGGTCGTCGGTCGTCCGGCGTTCGCGGCTTTGCCACGGTCCACGGTGACGTTCCCGATATGTACGCGGTCTGTCCACAGCGCCGACCGTCCCGCGATGGGTGTCGTCGTCCACCATCGCGCGGCGACGAGTTCGGGGCGGCCGTTGCGGTAGGTGACCGTGCACGGTGCCAGGTACCGAGTCTGTGGACCGTGCCAGTAGATGACCGGCGAGTTGTCGTCGGTCGGGTCCCCGCGCTTAGGTTCGACCGTCTCGCGTTCGACCTTTCGCCATCGCGGGACGCGTGGCCGCGACGAGCGCGGTCCGGCGTTCGGCCACGATGCCGTTTCGACCGTCGGGGCGGTGACGTCCGCGAGGTCTGCCACGGATACCGGTATCCCTGGGGTATTCGGCCGTCTAACGGTCGAAACGTCCGGCGATGCTCCGTAGTACCCAGCGATGCCACAGCGATGCCGAGAAACGGCCACAGCGTCATCCAGGATCGCGCACGACATAGCGTCACCATCGGCGCGGTTGGCGTCGATCATTTGCGACCATGCCATAGCGTCGGTGCCTGCCAGGTCGGGAACGTCAAGCGCTGCGAGGATCGCATCCGCCGCGCGGGTCACGTCCAACGCATCCGCGCCGAGTGTCAGGCGTCGCACGCTCGCGAGAAGGTCGGCCGTGAGATAGTCGGCAACGGTCGCGGCACGGTCGCCGATCAGCGACGCCAGGCGTTCGTGGTCCCAATCGTGCGACCCGATGACAGTCGCTCGACCGCGATGCGTCACCTTTGCGGTAGCGCCTTTCTTGTTTCGGCCACGCTTGACACTGTGCCGCGCGCCTTCCATAGCGTCGGGGACACGCGAGAACAGGTCCGTGCTCCGGAGACTGTCAACCACCCGGTCTGCGGTCGGTACGTGATCGTATTCGGGTGACCATTCGATATCGCCACCGCGTTGTTCATATTCGGCCGCGATCGCCTCCGTAATCTCGGCCATCTGTTCGGCCATCCGGCGCGCCTTACGGTCGGCCGCGTCACCACGGTCGGTACCGCGGTACTTGATGCGATCCTCAAGCGCTTGAGCGCGGATCGCCTCCACCTCGCGGTACTCGGCCTGTAGGGCTTTGATGATGTCCATGTCGGTGGACCCTTTCATTGGGTGAATCTGACAGACGTAAGCGTAGCGCGTCCGCGACGAGCATGCCACACCAAACAGGTATGAAACGGTGCGGTGCACGGTGCACGGTGCGGGCGACATGCTCGCAACGGTGCGCACAGTGCTAGCTACTGGCAAGCGCGCTAGCTACAGCGAGCGGAGTGGGCGCGCCATCTAGCGCGCTAGCTGCTGCAAGCGTTCCGGTTGCGCCGGCAAGCGAACGGGTGTTCCCGAACGACTGTTCGTCGAACGGGTGTGCGCTCGCGTTTGCAAGCACTCCGCTAGCTCGCGCAAGCGTCCGCGTGTTCGGGCCGGCGTCCCTGGAGGGGCTAGGGGTACCCCCCCCCCCCCCCCATCTCTCTTTGTTTCACGTGTCCCTTTAGGTTTCACGTAGACTCTGGGGATGCGTCAGCGTCGCTCCCCCGGTCAGTCTCTCTGCTCTCAGTGCGGGGAACCACGTGACCGGCCAGGCCGATACTGCAAGGCTTGTCACGCTGCCTACATGCGGGAGTGGCGGAAGTCCCATCCGTTGACCGAGGAGCAGCGGGTCCGCGATCGGGCTCGTTCCTACGCCAACGTCTATCTGCGTCGTGGGAAGCTCTCCCGGCAGCCTTGTGAGGTGTGCGGGTCGGGCGATTCGCAGATGCACCATCCGGACTACTCCAAGCCTCTTGAGGTGGTCTGGCTCTGTCGCGAGCATCATCTCGACGAGCATCGTTAGTTCTACGCCTTCGGGCGGCCCCTTGTCCCTGGATGCGGGCCGATCGTTTCGATCGCCGGGTTCGATTCCCGGTGGGGGCTCTATGAAACACACCAGCTTCTACTCGCCCAAGGGCGGGCAGGGCTGCACGACCGTTGCCGCGATGTTCGCGCTCGGGCTGCCGAACTGCGTTCTCGTGGATTCGGCTCCGGTGTCGGACATGCCGGCCGTGCTGGGGGTCACTCCCCCGCTCGACTGGGATCTCCGCGACGGTGTCGCCCATCAGGTGACCGGCGAGATGCGTCTCGTGCGCGGGCCGATCAATCTGTGGGGGTGGGATGCTTCGCACGCGGTCTACGACTGCGGGCCGCATTTCCCGTCTCACGGGCGGGCCATCATGGTCGTGCGACCCTGTTTCGTCGCCCTCAAGCGGGCCCAGACCTACCCCCGCCCCCCGGATGGGATCGTGTTGATCGAGGAGCCCGGACGGGCGCTATCCGAGCAGGACATCTCCGCTGCGCTCGGGGCGCCGATCGTGTCGGTGCTGCCGATCGACCCGGCGATCTCCAGGGCGGTCGATTCGGGCCTGTTGGCTTCGCGTCGCCCGCCCACCACCCGCCGACTGGAAGGGGTCCTGACGTGACCTATCTGGAGACCTACAACCCGGGTTTCGTGCTCGGGCTGCTCGTCTTGTGCGCCATGCTCGAGGACGAGCCGGCATGACCGGCTTCCCTCCCCCGAGGGAGCTGCCCCGCGTCTGGGGTGACGACATCTCGGGCTGGCACTACCTGACCGTGCCGATCCCGCTCGGGTCGGAGACGTGGCGGTGGCGGACCTCGTGGTCCCGTCACCTGACGAACGCGCTCCACGACGCCGGATTAGCGGTGTCCCGGGAGCGCCGATGAACTGGCTCACCTGGCTGATCGTCGGGTGGGTCGCGCTGTCCGTGATCTTCACCGGGCTGTGGGTGCTGGCCGCATGGTGGTTCGAGCGCCCGCGCCGTGTTCGCAACGACAGGAGGAACCTGTGACCAAGTACCGTCCCATCAAGACCCCTCCCCCGGGCCGTCACTGGCGGGTCGTCGGAGGGGTCGGGCAGCACGCTCCGCGCATCTTCGTCGGGCCGCTCGACGAGTGCCTGCGACGTGCCGGCCCCACCGATCGGATCGTCCCGTCGTGATCACCGCCGAGAACATAGGTCGGGTCAACCCTGACGCCCACGGACACCAGATCTTGCATCGGCTGTCCGAACGGGTCGCCTACAACCGATCGTGGGACCCAGACGAGCCCGACCTCGTCGAGTTCGATCACATCGTGACGTCCGCAGCGTCGGTCCCGTACTCCGGGCCGGAGACGTACGTCTTCGCCGCGACGCCGGGTGGCGTCATCAAGTGCTGGACAGAGCTCCCGGGCTCGTTCCGGGGTGACCTGGACCATGATCGGGCGCTCGTCGGCTTCCTGGCGGCGGCCAACGACGCACCCGACCGCGTCATCACCTACTGAGGAGGAAGCATGATCTTGCACGACGGAGAAGTGATCGACCGGGAAACCGCCCGGCACAAGTTCGGCGGTGACCCGATGGCCGAATACCTGCACCGGCTCTCCTGCGAGGGGATGTCGGACGAGTGGACCGGCGACGCGATCGACTGGAACTACTGCGTCCACCGGTTCGGGAAGCGACTGCTGTTCTGCTTCCCGTCCGGGTTCGTCGATCAGGTCCGCCTGGAAGACGAGCAGGCCGCGATCGAAGGGTTCGAGGAGTGCCAGGCCGAATACGACGCCTGGCTCGGAGAGGAGGAGTGATATGCCCCTGACCATCCTGAACGAAGCCAACCTGACCACCTACGCCTGCACGGCCGAGTGGGAAGACCCCGACGAGGTGCGGGCGCTCGCGGACCGGCTGAACGCCGGCGTGGGCGTCTACATCGGCGGGTGGAACATCGCGCCGGACGCCTACCTGATCCGGGCCGACCACTTCGGCGCTGCGTACGAGACACTCGTCGAGGAGATGGCCGACCGCGGTCAGCTCGCCGAATGCGACGTCTCGCAAGGGCCCGACGGCGAATGCGCCGAAGAATGCGACGGCTGCGAATGGACCGACTCCGGCCGGTTCGTCACGCTCGACGTCGTGCTCCGCACCATCCGACCGGCGAGAGGAGACTGACCGGTGTCTGAGTTCACCGAATCCAACTACGGGATCAACTGGACCCTCGACGACGCCGACTACCGGTATCGCAACGGGCGCATCTCCCAAGACGAATGGGAGGCGTTCAACGCGCTGCACCCCGCGTCCTGCCGCAGCTACGGGCCGCCGTACGCGAACCTGCGGGTCGTCGAGATGATCAGCGCGACCGGCTACGCCCTGGAAGCGGCCGGCCGACCGCTCGAACAGCCCGACCGCGCCGTGGCGAATCTGAG
>CAZOIX010000335.1:0-5253 GCA_964579685.1 uncultured Mycobacterium sp. | reverse complement strand
TTACGGCCTGCATGATCTTGTTCATGAGCGAAACACCGACGTCCTCTGAACCCGAGACCGCGCCCGTCCCCGCCCCGCCCGCCGAAGTGCCCGTGGTCCGCGACGACTCGCGCCGCCCCAAGGTGATCACCCTCGCCGCATGGGTCGGCATCGTCGCGGGCGTGGTCTTCATCGTCGCCGTGATCTTCTTCTCCGGTTTCGTCCTCGGAGCGAACAGCGGAGGCCATCGCGGTGGCCATGGCCCCAAGGGGGACCACGGCATGATGGAATTCCGCCACGGACCGCCACCCGGTTTCCCCATGCCACCTGGCCAATTCGGGCCGCCGCCGGGGCCGGGCGCCGGGCCGGGCGGACCCAATGGGCCGCGGTTCGCACCACCCCAGCCGCCCGGCGGATCCCAGTCCCCCGGGTCGACGAGCACGCCACCGCGCCCCTAACCGCTCAGGTCAGTACCCCTCGCCGTGATGCGATGTTTGGAATCGATCCATTTAGGGGGATTCTCTTCGACGAGGCCCAGCCCCTGGCTTCACCCACCCTCGTCGAGGAGATGACATCCGATGACCGATAAGTACACGACGAACGACGCGGGCAATCCGATACCCAGCCTCGAGCATTCCCTCACGGTCGGTTCGGACGGTCCGATCCTGCTCCAGGACCACTACCTGATCGAGCAGATGGCCAACTTCAACCGGGAGCGCATTCCCGAGCGTCAACCCCACGCCAAAGGTGGCGGGGCGTTCGGCCATTTCGAGGTCACGAACGACGTCAGCCAGTACACCAAGGCCGCGGTGTTCCAGCCCGGCACCAAGACCGAGATGGTGGCCAGGTTCTCCACGGTCGCCGGCGAGCGAGGCAGCCCAGACACCTGGCGTGACCCACGCGGTTTCGCGCTGAAGTTCTATACCAGCGAAGGCAACTTCGACATGGTCGGCAACAACACCCCGGTGTTCTTCGTGCGCGATCCCATGAAGTTCCAGAACTTCATCCGCAGTCAGAAGCGGATGTCGGCCAACAACCTGCGCGACCACCACATGCAGTGGGACTTCTGGACGCTGTCACCGGAGTCGGCGCACCAGGTCACCTGGCTGATGGGCGATCGCGGGATCCCGAAGACCTGGCGGCATATGAACGGGTACTCCAGCCACACCTACAGCTGGCTCAACGCCGACGACGAGCTGTTCTGGGTGAAGTACCACTTCAAGACCGACCAGGGCATCGACTTCCTGACCCAGGAGGACGCCGACCGGCTGGCCGGCGAGGACGGCGACTACCACCAGCGCGACCTGTTCGAGTCCATCGAATCGGGCAACCATCCATCGTGGACGTTGCACGTGCAGATCATGCCGTTCGAGGACGCCAAGACCTACCGGTTCAATCCCTTCGACCTCACCAAGGTGTGGCCGCACGAGGACTACCCGTTGCACGAGGTCGGGAAGATGACCCTGAACCGCAACGTGGAGGACTACCACGCGCAGATCGAGCAGGCCGCGTTCGAACCGAACAACATCGTGCCGGGCACCGGGTTGAGCCCGGACAAGATGCTGCTGGCGCGCGGCTTCTCCTATTCCGACGCCCACCGCGCCCGACTCGGGGTCAACTACAAGCAAATCCCCGTCAACGAGCCGCACGTCGAGGTTCGCGCGTACGCCAAGGACGGCGCGATGCGCATCCGCAATGCCACGGATCCGGTGTACGCACCGAACTCGATGGGCGGTCCCGAGGCGGATCCCAAACGTGCGTCCGAGGTGCACTGGGCGTCCGACGGTGACATGGTGCGCACGGCGTACGCGCTGCGCGCCGAGGACGACGACTGGGGTCAGGCGGGCACGATGGTCCGGGAGGTGCTCGACGACGAAGCACGGGACCGCTTGGCTCACAACATCATCGGTCACGTGTCGGATGGTGTGCGCGAGCCGGTGCTGTCCCGGGTGTTCGAGTATTGGACGAACGTCGACCCCGACCTCGGCAAGCGGGTCGAGGAAGGTGTGCGGGCCAACCTGAACGGCGGCGGGTAGCTCCTCTTGCCCTCTGGAGGGCTGCTGGCATGATCGAGGCCATGAGCATCGAAGTCCTTTTCACGTCAGAGTCCACCGCAAGCGGAGGTGGCCGCGAGGGCCACGTCAAGTCGTCGACCGGCAGAATCGATCTGGACACCAACCACCCGAAGGAGATGGGTGGCAGCGGGGTCGGGACCAACCCGGAGGAGCTGTTCTCGGCCGGTTACGCGGCCTGCTTCCTCGGCGCGCTGCGCGCGGTCGCGGGCAAGGAGAAGATCGAGGTCGACGACGCCAGCGGGATCACCGTCCAGGTCGGCTTCGGTAAGGACCCCGAGGGCGGGTTCGCCATCAACGCCCACCTGATCGGCTATCTGCCCGGCTTCGAGCAGGCCGCCGCGGAGGAGTTGATGGAGAAGGCACACCAGTTCTGCCCGTACTCCAAGGCCACCCGCGGCAACATCGACGTGACGCTGTCGGCCAAGGTGTAAGCCGTGCGGCCCGCCGCTCTGGCAGGTGTGGGACTCGCCGTCGGTCTGTCGCTGGCGGCGCCGGCCGGCGAGGCCCATGCCGGGCCGTCCGATCCCGGCGTGGTGAATTACGCGGTGATGCCCAAGGGTTCGGTGGGCAACATCGTCGGCGCGCCGATGCGGTTCGAGTGGTTCTACACCGCCCCCTTCCAGTCGTTCTGGGTCGACAACGCGTCGTGCAACAACTGGGCGGACATCGGGCTGCCCGACGTGTACGCGGACCCGGATCTGGCGTCGTTCAACGGTGCGGTGGCGCAGACGGGGCCGGATGACCAGCGCAACTTCGTCAAGCAGGCGGTCGGCGTCTTCGCTACCAACGATGCCGCCGACCGGGCCTTTCACCGTGTCGTCGACCGCACGCTCGGCTGCAGTGGCCAGACCACCGCGATGCATCTGGACAATCTGACCACCCAGGTGTGGACGTTCACGGGCGGGCCTGCCACCGCCACCGACGCCGACTGGGTCAAGCAGGAGGCGGGGACCGACCGCCGCTGCTTCAACACCACCCGGAAACGGGAAAATGTTCTGCTGCAGGCGAAAGTCTGTCAGTCCGGCAATGGCGGCCCGGCAGTGAATGTGCTGGCCGGTGCGATGCAAAACGCCCTGGGGCAGTAACGGCGCGACGATTCGGGTACACGCACGAAGGACGTCGCGAAAAATTTCGTGGGACTTTGTCGGTGCCGTCTGGAAGATGTAGTGAAGGACGCGATCGTTCCCTACCCGGAAGGGGCCGGAAGACATGACCTTCGCCATGACGTCCGCGGTGGACGACGCGTACCCATCCAGCGCCGACGAGTTCACCAGCGCAAACGATGCAGCCCGCTACATCGGCGACACCTGTTTGGACGACGGCCCGGTCGGTCGGGTGGGCCTGGAGGTGGAGGCCCACTGCTTCGATCTGACCGATCCGATGAGGCGGCCCGGCTGGGATGAGATCACCGCGATCGTTTCGGGCATCCCGGCGTTGCCCGGCGGCAGTGCGATAACGATCGAGCCGGGCGGGGCCGTCGAATTGTCGGGGCCGCCGATGGATGGTCCGGTGCCGGCCATCGTGGCGATGCAAGCCGACCGCGCCGCGCTGCGCGTGGCCTTCGCGCAGGCGGGGCTGGGGCTGGTGCTGCTCGGTGCCGATCCGTTGCGTCCGGCCAAACGCGTCAATCCCGGCGCCCGCTATCGGGCGATGGAGGCGTTCTTCACCGCCAGCCAGACCGGCGCCGCCGGTGCCGCCATGATGACGTCGACGGCGTCCATCCAGATCAACCTCGACGCCGGGCCGCAGGAAAGCTGGGCCGACCGGGTGCGGCTGGCGCACGCCCTCGGGCCGACGATGATCGCCGTCGCCGCCAACTCGCCGCTGCTCGGGGGCAGGTTCGCGGGCTGGCGGTCGGCACGACAGCATGTCTGGAGTCAGCTGGACTCGGCGCGCTGCGGCCCCGTCCTCGCCGCCAGCGGTGACGACCCACGCAGCGACTGGGCCCGGTATGCGATGAAGGCGCCGGTCATGTTGGTCAGTACGCCGGACGTCATTCCGGTGACCACCTGGGTGCCCTTCGCCGACTGGGCCGACGGCCTGGTGCAGCTCGGCGACCGCAGGCCGACGCGCGCCGACCTGGACTACCACCTGACCACGTTGTTCCCGCCGGTGCGGCCGCGGCGCTGGCTGGAGATCCGCTACCTCGACAGCGTCCCCGACGCGGTATGGCCCGCCGTGGCGTTCACCCTGGTCACACTGCTCGATGACCCCGTCGCCGCCGACATCGCCGCCGAGGCCACCGAATCGGTGGCGACCGCATGGGACCGCGCCGCGCAGATCGGACTCGGTGACCGCAGGCTGGCCGACGCCGCCACGCGGTGTGTGCTGGCGGCCGCCGAACGGGCGCCCGCCCAACTCGTGGAATCGATGCAGCAGTTGTTGCGTTCGGTCGAACAGGGACGCTGTCCGGCCGACGAGTTCTCCGACCGCGTCGTGAAATACGGGATCGCCCCGGCGGTCACTCAACTGGCGCAAGGGGAGCTGTGACGTCACGAGAGACGCTCGCCCGCGAACTCACGACCGCCCGCGACCGGACCCTGCGGCTGGTCGACTTCGACGACACCGAACTTCACCGCCAGTACGACCCACTGATGAGCCCACTGGTGTGGGACCTCGCCCACATCGGCTGGCAGGAAGAACTGTGGCTGCTGCGTGGGAACGAACCCGGCCGTCCCGGGCTGCTCGATCCGCAGGTCG
Organism: uncultured Mycobacterium sp.; assembly: GCA_964579685.1. Classification (GTDB taxonomy): domain Bacteria; phylum Actinomycetota; class Actinomycetes; order Mycobacteriales; family Mycobacteriaceae; genus Mycobacterium. Next base: position 499 of record CAZOIX010000335.1, on the reverse strand, counting down.
AGCGGTGCTACGACGCGTTTCTCAACTCCCGCGCCAGTCGTGTCGACCTGCCACTGCTGTCGCCCGCCGAGGCCAGGACCTACTGTTCGACCGTCCGCAACAAGGCCTTGGACAGCCTCGATGCGCTGCCTTCGGACGGCTCCGAACTGCAGGCGGAATTCACGTTCGGTCTGGTCGTCAGCCACGAGAACCAACACGACGAGACGATGCTGCAGGCGCTGAACCTGCGCTCGGGCGCCCCGTTGCTCGACCGCGGCGCCTCGCTGCCTGCGGGTCGGGCGGGGCTGGCCGGAACGTCGGTCGAGGTGCCGGCGGGCCCGTTCGTGCTCGGCGTCGACGCGATCACCGAGCCCTTCTCCCTCGACAACGAGCGTCCCGCACACATCGTCGACGAACTGGCGCCATTCGCCGTTGGTGACCGGCACCCTGCCGATGCGGAAGGCGGGTACGTCGACGATGTGTGCGGGACGCACGTTGTCGAGGGAGAAGGGCTCGGTGA
>CAZOIX010000334.1:4090-5267 GCA_964579685.1 uncultured Mycobacterium sp. | reverse complement strand
TCGGCGATGGTGCGGCCGGTGGTCTCCTCGATCGCGGCGTCGGTGTCGAGCAGCGTGAGGTTCAACGCCTTGGCCAGCCGACGGCCGATCGTCGACTTGCCCGACCCGGGCAACCCGATCAGCACGGCTTTCGGCGCCATCAGCCCGACGCCTGGACGGGATGCGCGGACGGTTCGCGGTCGGCGACCGTGCGCAGGTAGCTGTCGATGTTGGCGCGGGTCTCCGTCAGCGAGTCGCCACCGAACTTCTCCAGGGTCGCCCGTGCCAACACCAGCGCGACCATGGTCTCGACGACGACCCCGGCAGCGGGCACGGCGCATACGTCGGAGCGCTGATGGATCGCGACGGCCTCGTCACCGGTGGCCATGTCGACGGTGGCCAACGCCCGCGGCACGGTCGATATCGGCTTCATCGCCGCCCGCACCCGTAGCGGCTGACCGTTGGTCATGCCGCCCTCCAGTCCGCCGGCCCGATTCGTCGAGCGCATCACGCCGTCGGCTCCGGGGTACATCTCGTCGTGGGCGACGCTGCCGCGGCGGCGTGCGGTTTCGAAACCGTCGCCGATCTCCACGCCCTTGATCGCCTGGATGCCCATCACGGCGCCGGCCAGTTGGCTGTCGAGGCGGTTGTCACCGCTCGTGAACGACCCGAGGCCGACGGGCAGTCCGTGGACCACGACCTCGACGATTCCGCCGAGTGTGTCGCCGTCCTTCTTGGCGGCCTCGATCTCGGCGATCATCGACTGCGCCGCCGCGTCGTCGAACGCCCGTACGGGGCTCTCGTCGATGGCGCCCAGGTCGGAGAACTGCGGCGGCGGCCCGTCGTAGGGCTTCGAGGCGCCGATAGAGATGATGTGCGACAGCACCTCGACGCCGAGCGCCTCCCGCAGCAGCGCCCTGGCGAACGTCCCGGCGGCGACTCGCGCGGCCGTCTCGCGCGCACTGGCGCGCTCCAGAACGGGGCGGGCGTCGTCGAAGCCGTATTTGAGCATGCCCGCGTAGTCGGCGTGGCCGGGGCGCGGCCGCGTCAGCGGCGCATTGCGGGCACTCTCCTCGAGCACGGCGGGATCGACCGGATCGGCCGCCATCACCGTCTCCCACTTCGGCCATTCGGTGTTGCCGACCTCGATGGCGATCGGACCGCCGAGCGTGACGCCGTGACGGACCCCGGCCAGCAT
>CAZOIX010000334.1:0-4080 GCA_964579685.1 uncultured Mycobacterium sp. | reverse complement strand
CATCGTGACCTGGTCCTGTTCGAACTTCATCCGGGCGCCGCGGCCGTAGCCCAGGCGGCGCCGGGCCAGCTGGCCCGCGATGTCCTCGGAGGTGACGTGGACGCCCGCGATCATGCCTTCGACCACGGCCACCAGGGCGCGGCCGTGGGATTCACCAGCAGTAGTCCATCGCAACACGCGTCCCATCTTCCCATAGCCCGCGTCCAGCGATTTCGGCGCGCATACGGTCGGTGAGCGATCGTTTGCGCACCGAAATCGCCGCTAGGCGATCGCGAGGCTGTCCAGGACGCGGCCGATCTCGGCGGTCGCCTGTCGTTGCGCGGCGTTCTGATCGTCGGCACGGGCGACCACCATCGCCACCTCACAGATCGCCCCGAACAGGAAGTGCGCGAGGGGGCCCGGCGGTCTCTTGGCGATGCGACCGGCTTCGACCGCGCGCGCAATCGCCTGCTCCATCAAGTCCAGCAGCGGAGCCTCCAACCGCCGAATCTCCTCCCACCCGATCGCGGCGGGCGCGTCAAGCAGGACGATGCGCTGAAGTCCGGGCTCCAGACACTCGTCGAGGAACGCGAGGCTGGCCGCCTTGAAGGCGTCCCACGGGTCCTTCTTTCTCGTGTATGCCGCACCGAGCGGGGTCGTCATTCGCTGGATTTCACGGCTGAACACCGCTTCGAAGAGTTGCGGCTTGCCGTTGAAATGGTGATACACCGCACCCTTGGTCACACCTGCGCGCGCAGCCACCGCGTCAAGCGAGGTCGCGTCGTAGCCGTCGCGGGCGAACAATTCGCGTGCGGCGTCGACGAGCGCGGCGGTCGTCGCCTCGGTGCGCTCCGCCTGGGTTCGTCTGGCCATCCTCGCCGCCACGAGGTGACCATATGTCACAGCACCCGGTAGATGCGGTAGTCGATGTGGTTGGGCGACAGGATGTTATATCCGACAGCGACCACCTCGGACAGCCACGCGTAGCGCTCGTCGTCGGTCTCGAACTTCGGCGTGGTCCGCACATACGTCTCGTCGAATCCCAGCACCTCGCCGGCAGCCAACCGGTCGATACCATCCGCCGGAATCTTGATGATGCCGCGCGCCTCGTAGTGGATCAGGACGCCGTCTCGAGTTCGGATGGTGGCGCGGACGTCGACCCGGCCCGCACGGTCGGCGCCGACCAACATCCAGTCGCCTCCGCCGGGCAAGACCTCACCCTGCAATTGCGGCCCGTCGATGACGCCGCCCGTCGTGATGAAGGTCATCCGCACGCCGAGCGGTGTCGTGATCGGTTGTGCGGGTGCGAGATCGATGTGCATGTCGAAGAGGTGCTCGACGGGCAGCGCGTCGTACAGCGGCAGCTGCTCGACCGGGGTCGCCATGGTCATGCGCTCGTCCCCAGCGCGGCCTGCAACTGCGCCGCATCGACGAACGTGTCCTTACGAACGACGAGCCCCTCGGGCGAAACATTGACCACGTCGAGGCAGTCGAACCGGATGTCGCCGGAAATCAGCGCCCAGTCGAGAATCCAATGTTTCTCCCCGAAGAGCACCCGATAGGTCTCCCACGTCAGGCCGGGGAACTGGACGAAGATTTCGGCGAACGCGGCCCGTACCGCATCGCGGCCGATGACGGCTTCTCCCCCCATGTGCATCCAGAACTGTGTGTCGGGCGTGTGCAGCGCCACGATCGCGTCGGCATCGTGTGCGGACCACGCGGCGAAATAGCGCTCGGACAGGGCTTTCAGGTCAAGCTGTGCACTTTGCATACTCACAGTATGCACTAACATACTACGAGTATGCAAGGGTCAGATCACGGCGAGCGCGGTGGCCGCTGCCGCCGCCCCGCACATCGAAGGACCGTGCGGCACGGTTCCTTTCACGCTCCTGCTCCCGACGGCGATGGCCCACGCCGCCGACAGGACGGGCGCCCCCAGCGCGGCGAGCACCCACACGTCGATACCGAAGGACCCGGTCAGCGCTCCGATCCCGATGGCCAGCTTGACGTCACCGGCTCCCATCGCCGAAGGAGCCATCAGGTGGACCGCGAGGTAGATCGCGAACAGCACCACTGCGCCCGCCGCCGCGGGCGCGCCGTGGCCCACCACCGCCGCACCCGCCAGGATTGCGACCGCACCGGGCACCGTCAGCCAGTTCGGCAGCCGTCGCTGCCGGACGTCGTACCAACTGAGCCCGACGAACCACACAAGCAGGCTGACACCGGCCGCCCCCGCCCCCATTCATCGAGGTTAAGCCCGCCGGTCGGCGGACATCGGCACCATTTCGTGGTGCGGCATAGTCAAGAACATGCTCGCTTCCCGATCTCCCCTGGGACCCGCGCTGTTGGTGGCGCTGGCCGCGGTGAGCCAGGAAGTGGGCGCCGCGTTCGCCGTCGGCCTCTTCGCGGCGCTCGGGGCGGTCGGCGCGGTATGTGCGCGCCTCCTCGTCGCCGGCGTGATCCTCGGCGTCTCGGTGCGGCCACGCGTACTCGGTTTGACCTCACGTGCGTGGTTCGCGGTGGCGGCGCTGGCGTGCACCCTGACCGCGATGAATGTGTGCTTCTACTTCGCACTGACACGCATTCCGCTCGGCGTCGCCGTCACGGTGGAAGTGCTTGGCCCACTGACGCTTTCCGTGCTGGTGAGCAAACGTGCCACCGCATGGCTGTGGGCCGGGCTCGCGCTGACCGGAGTCGCCCTGCTCAGCCTCACCGGAGCGAGGTTGGGCCGCCTGGACCTCGTCGGACTGGCATTCGCCGCGGGCGCCGCAATCGGTTGGGCCGGGTACATCATCGCGTCGTCCCGCGCGGCGGCGATCTTTGAGGGCCTCGACGCGCTGGCCATCGCCACGATGCTCGGCGCGCTGGCCACGGCGCCCTTCGCGGTGATCTCGGTCGATCCGCACGCAGCGTTTCGATGGGAGGTGCTGGGACTCGGCGTCACCGTCGGCCTGATGTCCTCGGTCATCCCCTATTCGCTCGAGCTGATCTCGCTGCGCCACCTGCCCGCGGAAACGTTCGCGGTGGTGACCTGTCTGTCGCCGGTCATCGCCGCGCTCGCGGGCTGGTGGGTCCTCGGACAACACCTTGCGGTCAGCGGCTACATCGCAATCGTGCTGGTCACGCTGGCGAGTATCGGCGCCGTGCGGTCGGCTAGCGGTCGTCTATCGCCGCGCGCATCGCTTCCCTGGGCGCAGGCAGGCCGGTGAACTGCTCGACTTGGGCGAAGGCCTGATTCAGCAGCATCTGCAGGCCGCTGATCACGCGTCCGCCGGCCGCCCGCACGGCGACCGCAAGCGGGGTGGGCCACGGCTCGTAGATCGCGTCGAGCAGTACGGGTGTCGCCGCGACGCTGTCGAGATGGGCCGCGGCCACGTCGGCGGGGATGGTGCTCACGACCACGTCGATATCGACAAGGGGTGTGCCCAGCTCGATCCAGCGGGCCTGGGCGCCGACACGGTGTGCGAGCGCCAGCAGCGGCTCCGCCTTCTCCCGGTTGCGCGCGACGACGGAAATGTCCTGCACCCCGAGCTCGGCCAGACCGACGACCACTGCAGGGGCAGTGCCGCCCGAACCCAGCACAGCGGCTCGCCCGGACACCTCGCCCAACGCACCCGTGACCCCGTCCACGTCGGTGTTGTCGGCCCGCCATCCGGTGGGCGACCGCACCAACGTGTTGGCCGACCCCACCAGGTCGGCGCGTGGGGTGCGCTCGTCGGCGAAGTCCAACGCGGCGAACTTGCACGGCATCGTCACGGATACGCCCACCCATTCGGGTCCCAAACCACCTACGACGCCGGATAACTGATCGGCGGTGCACTCGATGCGCTCATAGGTCCAGCCCTCCAGACCCAACGCGCGATACGCGGCCAGATGTAACTGCGGCGACCGGGAATGCGCAATGGGCGACCCGAGTACCGCGGCCTTTCGCGCGCCGGTACTCACCGCGAGGAATCGAGGACACCGTTGCGCATGGCGAGTTCGATATTCGCCAGGTGCTGTTGGTAGTCCCGGGTGAACAGGGTGGTGCCCTGTTTGTCGATCGTCACGAAGTACAGCCAGTCCCCCGGCGCCGGTTGCTCGGCCGCCGCCAGTGCGGGT
>CAZOIX010000333.1:0-5280 GCA_964579685.1 uncultured Mycobacterium sp. | reverse complement strand
ACGTCGATCACCGCGGCACCCTGCGAGTATCCGCCGAGCACCAGCCGGGTGCCCGGACAGGTGTTGATCATGTACTGGATGTGGCCGCTGGCGTCGTTGGCTCCGGCGGCCGCCTGCAGGAAGTCGAACGTGGCGGGGTAGTTGACCGCGTAGGTCCCGACGGACCTGCCGCCGACCTTGCCCCGCAACGCGTCGACGAAGGCGGCGCCGACATTGCCCAGGCCGGGCGCGTCATTGGTGCCGCGGGCGAACACCACCTCGATGTCGGGGCACCCCTGGGCCGACGCGGTCGTAGGCGCGATGAGCGCGGCCGAGGCGAGCAGGGTGGCGGATACGGCGGCGATGAGCCTGCTGCTGAGTCGATCTAACGTCACAAGATCAACAGGGTAGCGGTATTCTCGACTAGACCCGTCCCGCGACGAAGTTCGCGGCCTGGTCCACCAGACCCGCCGAGACGTAATCGTTGTGTGCGAAGGGGTTCCTGCCGCGTGAGCAGATGGGGTCGCCGTCCTTGCAGAGGTCGATGGCGCGCCCGCCGAACACCGAGCTGGTGAGCGGATTGCTGAACTTCGTGGCGGGGTTGCCGAACGCGACCACCGCGGCGATGTTGGACTGCAGGCTCGCGGGCAGCGGGGGCGCCGACCCGATGTCACCGATCTTGTTGCCCAGCGGCGGGACACCGGCCAGCATGTCGATGACGGCAGCGCCCTGCGAGTAACCGCCGAGCACGATCTTGGTCCCCGGGCACTGCTGCGACATCAACGCGACGCGGTTCTCGGCGTCGGTGGCGCCGTCGGCGGCTGCCAGGAAGTCATACGAGGCTGGGTAGTCGACCGCGTAGGTGCCGACGGTTTGTCCGCGGACCAGGGGGCGCAGCGCATTGACGAACGCCGAGCCGGGCTTGCCGAGCCCCGGTGTGTCGTCGGTCCCGCGCGCGAAGATGACCTCGATGTCCGGGCATGACGATGGCTGGGTAGCGACGGGACCGGGTGCGTTCGCGGCGATCGGTCCAGGGGCCGGACCCGGGCCCGGTACCGGTCCGGGCTCGTGTCCGGTCTGCGCCAGCACCGAGGGGGCGATGACGAGCGCCGTGGCGCAGACAACGGTCGAAACGGCCGCAGCCAGCAGCGTTGGCATCCGGAGCAAAGTCACGCCGCTATTTTTCCATATCGACACCGGCCACGGCCAATTGCGGCAGGGCCACCTCGGCCGATTCCTCGCTGCGGTCGCCCTGCCGTGCCAGCGCCAACCCCGCCAGCACGATGGCACCGCCGATGGCCTGAATCGGCGTCATCGCCTCGCCCAGCAGCACCCAGGCGGCCAGGACGGCGAACATCACCTCGGACAGGCCGACCAGCGAAGCGAACCGGGGACGCAGCCGCGCGATGCCCATGATGCCGAGCGTGTAGGCGATCGCAGTGGCCACCACCCCGAGGGCGATCACCGGCACGACCCACGACGTCGTGGCGCCGGCGATGACGGTGTCGTTGGTGGTGAAGGTCAGCGGCATGATGCCGCCGACGCCCAGCGCCGTGACCGCGGCGGTGCCCACCACCAGGCCACCTGCGGCCAGCGTGATGGGGTTGACGCCCTCGTTGTCGGCGGCGCCGACGTTGGCCGACATCACGAAATAGCACGCGGCGCAGACCGCGGCGGCCAGTCCCCAGCCGACGCCGACCAGGTTGATGTGCGCATCGCTGAACACATTGAGCACCAACATGATCCCGACCACCGCCAGGGCGACGCCGGCGAGCGTCAGGTTGGTCGGTCTGCGCCTGCTGGTCATCCATACCCATCCGACCACCAGAATCGGCGCGGTGTACTCGAGGAGCAGCGCGACGCCGACGGACAGATGCGCCACCGCGTTGTAGTAGAAGAGCTGCGCTCCCGCGATCGGGATCACGCCGTACAGGACGACCGTCCGCGTGTGGTCGAGGGCCTCGCGGATCCAGCCGGGTCGCACGATCGTCGCGAACACGGCCATCACCAGCGCGCCGCCGGCCAGTCGGGCGACGACGGCCGCCGTGGGGCTCCAGCCGGCCTCCATCAGCGACTTGGCGAACGGTCCCGATGACCCGAACGAGAGCGCCGAGCCGACGGCCAGCAGCAGGCCGAGCCGGAAATGATCGACCGACGCGCGGTCCTGAATCGCGACCATCTGTGCACCTCCGGCGTGTAATGAGTAAAATCTGCTTTGGTCATGACGGTAGCCGGACGGGAGGTCATGAGTCAAATGCTTTTCAGTCATGACACCGAGCTCACATTGCGCGCCGCATGTGTGCTGATCAACACCGAACGGGTGGACGGCGAGCAGCTGGGGGACCTGGCGGCCCTCGACGAGTACCTGGACACGTTCGGCTGGACCGGACGGCGCGACCACGACGACGCGGAGCTCGCGTCGGTGCATCGCCTGCGGACCCGGCTCGGCAAGATCTGGTCGGTCGCCGGTGACGAGGAGCGCGCGGTGGGTCAGGTGAACGCTCTGCTCAGCGACACCCATGCCGCACCGTGGCTGACCCGCCACGCGGAGATGCCCGAATGGCACCTGCACCTGGCCTCGGTACACGATCCACTCTGGCAGCGGATGGGTGCGGAAATGGCCATGGCGCTGGCCGACCTGATCCGCATCGGAGAGCTGCGCCGGCTCAAGATCTGCGCCGCATCGGATTGCGACGCCGTGTTGGTGGACCTCTCCCGTAATCGTTCAGGAAAGTTCTGTGACACCGGCAATTGCGGCAACCGCCAACACGTCGCGGCCTACCGGGAGCGCCGGGCCAAGTCCGACTGAAATCGGTGACGTCGCACCCTCCGGCGGGCCATTAGGCTCGTTGCGGGGGGAGGCGATGGCTGGGCGAACGACTACCGGACTTCAGATCAGCGGACACCGCTTCCTGGTGCGGCGGATGGAGCATGCGCTGGTTCGTGGCGACGTCCGCATGCGCGACGATCCGCTACGCGCACAGTCGCTTTCGCTGTACGCCGGGTGTGTTCTGGCGGTCATCGCCGTCGGCGTGTGCGCGGTGCTGGCGTTCCTGCAGCCGAGAGGCGAGGTGGGAAACTCCGCGATCGTCATGGTTCGCGAATCCGGCGCGCTGTATGTGCGTATCGGCGACACCATGCACCCCGCGTTGAATTTGGCGTCCGCCCGGCTGATCACCGGTGTGGCCGACACGCCCGAAATCGTCAGCAGCTCTGCGGTGAACCGAGCCAGGCGCGGACCTGCGGTCGGCATTCCGGGCGCCCCGGACAGCGTGGGTGCCCCCGTCGCCGCCGATGAAGCGCGGTGGACCGTGTGCGACGACGCCTCGGGGACGACCACCGTGCTCGCCGGACACCCGGCCGCGCAGATGAATTCGGACAGCAACGCACTCGTCGGCGTGCGCGGCGAGAGTGCCGCGACGACCTACTTGCTCCATCACGGACGCAAAGCCAGGGTCGATCTGCGCAACCACGCCGTCGTTCGTGCGCTGAAGCTGGACGGCGTTGCACCCCGGCCGGTTTCACGTGCGCTAATTGATGTCGTACCTGAGGCGCCCGACATCCTGGCCCCATCCATCCCGGGCGCCGGAGCGCCATCGGTGCTGCGGGGCTTCCCGATCGGCACCGTCGTGCGACTGACGCGCGCCGACTCCGCGGAGTACTACGTCGCGCTGGCGGACGGTGTGCAGCGTGTCGGCGAAGTGGCGGCCGACCTCATCAGGTTCACCTATGGGCAGCGACGGGACATCGTCACCGTGGCCCCCGCCCTGATCGGCAGTGTGCCGATCGTGGACGTCCTTCCCATCGGCATGTTCCCCGACGGCGGCGGTGTCACCGAAAGTCCGGTTCTCTGCACGCAGCCGGGGACGGTGCTCGTGGGTGACTCGCTGCCCGACCACGGCGACAGCACCGCAGTGCAATTGGCGCAGGCCGACGAGGCGGGACCCGGCGTCGACAGCTTCGCCATGCCGGCCGGGCGGAGCGCATTCGTCCGCGCGACGGGCCCGTCCGGCGAAGGCGCCGCCACCGGCGCGCTGTACGTTGTCGACGACTCCGGTGTGGTGTTCGGGATCCACGACAATGATGCGGCCGAGCGCCTTGGGCTGCAGAACCCGCTGCCCGCACCGTGGCCACTGCTGGCTCGGCTGCCCCGCGGGCCCGAACTCAGCGTCGAGAGTGCGTCAGTGGCCAGAGACAGTGTCGGCCCGACGTCGTAGTCGATTCGCCGACGCTGTCACACCGATCAGTGCCACCGACACGGCGACGCATATCGCGGTGCCCCGCAGCGCCACTCGTGTCGGCTTGTCGTCGGAGGCGCTGGACGCGGGAATCGACAGTGGCTGCGGCAGCGGTGTGTCACGATGTATGAAACCCGGCCCGGCACTCACCGCTGCCGAGACATCGACGGTTCCGTGGCCGACCATCGGATCCCAACCCGCAGGCGGCGGATGCGCCGTGTCTTTGATGCGCTGCATGACCTGTCGCGCCGTCAGTTCGGGTGAGCGCGACCGCACCAGTGCGACGACTCCGCTGACTACCGGTGCGGCATAACTCGTCCCCGAAATCGGTGTGTCGTCGGCGGCCAGCGTGTCGATCAACCCCTCACCGTCGGGATCCAGCGACACTACGTTCTCGGCCGTCGCGGCGACGTCGACCCACGGTCCCGCGAGGCTGAAGAGCGACGGAGTGCCGTCGCGACCGAGCGAGCCCACCGTCAGCACATAGTCGTCATACCAGCCCGGGCTCACCACCGTTTTGACGTTCGACCAGTTGGGTGTGCCGGGGCGTAGAGGGTCTGTCGTCGGATTCTGGTCAGAGCACTGGCCGAATGAGCCGACGTTGCCCGCCGCGGCCACCACCACGGCGTTCTTGACGTCAACCGCATAGGCCAGCGCTGCGCCCAATGCGCGGTCGTCGAGGTCGTCGTTCGTCGACACGCACGCGACTGTGGAGACATTGATCACCGTCGCACCCAGGTCGGCCGCCGTCCGCACCGCCATCGCGAGGGTGTCGACGTCACCGAAGCCGACCGCCGACGGGTCCTCGACTGCGCGGAACTTGTTACTGGACTGGCGGATTGCGATGATCGTGGCATCCGGGGCAATACCGCTGAATACATTCCCCGGCTCCGGGGCCGCACCGATGATGCCGGCGACGATCGTGCCGTGGCCGTCGCAGTCCGCGGTGCCGTCGCCGGTGGACACGGAGTCGCCACCGGGCACGAGGGGGGGGAGCAGGCGGTGGCGCGTGACGCCGGTGTCGATGATCGATCACCCATTGTACGTAATATTCCACTCGTAA
>CAZOIX010000332.1:0-5280 GCA_964579685.1 uncultured Mycobacterium sp. | reverse complement strand
CACTTCAGGGGTCGGCCGGCCCGACCACCGTCGTCTACGAGCGCGACGGCCAACCCGCCAGCACCGTCGTCGACGTCACCACCACCCAGCGGTTCACCGGCAAGGACGATGTGCCGACCGACGTCGGCGCCATCGGTATCGTCGCCGCGACCTTTCCGCCGACGCAGTACAACCCGTTGTCGGCGGTCCCCGCCACGTTCGCGTTCACCGGCGATCTGACCGTCGAACTGGGCAAGTCGCTGGCCAAGATCCCCACCAAAATCGGTGCGCTCGTGCACTCCATCAGCGGCGGCGAACGAGATCCAGAAACGCCGATCAGCGTGGTTGGTGCCAGCATCATCGGTGGTGACACCGTCGATGCCGGGTTGTGGGTGGCGTTCTGGTTCTTCCTGGCCCAGCTGAACTTCGTGCTCGGCGCGATCAACCTCATCCCCCTGCTGCCCTTCGACGGCGGCCACATCGCGATTGCGGTGTTCGAGAAGATCCGCAATATGATTCGGTCGGCGCGCGGCAGCGTGGCCGCGGCGCCCGTGAACTACCTCAAGCTGATGCCCGCCACCTACGCGATCCTGTTCGTCGTGGTGGGCTACATGCTGCTGACCGTCACCGCTGACCTCGTCAACCCGATCAGGTTGTTCCAGTAGTCGGCCCGATCTCTGGAGATGAAGTAGTGACCTCTATTGGTCTGGGGATTCCGGCTCCCCCCGCGCCAACCCTGGCGCCGCGCCGCAAGACGCGCCAGCTGATGGTGCGCGACGTCGGCGTGGGCAGCGACCATCCGATCGCTGTGCAGTCGATGTGCACCACCAAGACGCATGACATCAACTCGACGCTGCAGCAGATTGCCGAGCTGACCGCGTCGGGCTGCGACATCGTGCGGGTGGCCTGCCCGCGTCAGGAAGACGCCGATGCGCTGCCCGCGATCGCGACGAAGTCGAAGATCCCCGTCATCGCCGACATCCATTTCCAGCCCAAATACATCTTCGCCGCGATCGACGCGGGCTGCGCGGCCGTGCGCGTGAACCCGGGCAACATCAAGGAGTTCGACGGCCGGGTCAAGGAGGTCGCGAAAGCGGCAGGGGCCGCGGGCATTCCGATCCGCATCGGCGTCAATGCGGGCTCTTTGGACAAGCGCTTCATGGAGAAATACGGCAAGGCCACTCCCGAGGCGCTTGTCGAGTCCGCGCTGTGGGAGGCCTCGCTGTTCGAGGAACACGGCTTCGGCGACATCAAGATCAGCGTCAAGCACAACGACCCGGTCGTCATGGTCGCCGCCTACGAGCTGCTGGCGTCCAAGTGCGACTACCCGCTGCACCTCGGCGTCACCGAGGCCGGCCCGGCCTTCCCGGGCACCATCACATCCGCTGTCGCCTTCGGTGCACTGCTGTCCAAGGGCATCGGCGACACCATCCGCGTCTCGCTGTCCGCCCCGCCCGCCGAAGAGGTCAAGGTCGGCAACCAGATCCTCGAATCACTGAATCTGCGGCCGCGTGGACTGGAGATCGTGTCGTGCCCGTCGTGCGGCCGTGCCCAGGTCGACGTCTACAGCTTGGCCAACGAGGTGACCGCCGGTCTGGAGGGCATGGAGGTTCCGCTGCGCGTGGCCGTGATGGGGTGCGTCGTCAACGGACCCGGTGAGGCACGCGAGGCCGACCTCGGCGTCGCGTCCGGAAACGGCAAGGGTCAGATCTTCGTCAAGGGCGAGGTCATCAAGACGGTGCCCGAGGCGCAGATCGTCGAGACCTTGATCGAAGAGGCGTTGAGACTCGCCGAAGAAATGGGGACATCACCCGGATCAGACGCCAGCGGTTCGCCAGTTGTGACCGTAAGCTGAGCATGGCCCTGTGAGCGGGGTCACCACACCGCCCGGGAACGGTTAGAAAGAGTCTGGAATGTCGGCTCCGCCGCTATTTCGCCGCGTCGATGAGCGACGAGTATCCGTGGTGCGCGAAGCGGGTGAGGTCTACCGCGTGCTCGAGGAGGATCCGGTGGGCGCCTGCATGGTGGCCTCGCGGGTCGTCGAGCACGGAATCGAGCCCGCGGCCATCGGCGGCGAGCTCTGGACCCGTCAGCGACCCACCGAATCTCTCTGTTACGCAGGGGCGATTGTGATTCCGTTGCGCGGCGGAACCGACGACATGTATGCGTTCGCCGATAAGGCGATGAGCACGGCGCGGCGGTGTTCGTCGTTGGTCGGCCGCGCGGAGATGGTGCTTCCGTTGTGGCAGCGGCTCGAGCCCGCCTGGGGTGCGGCGCGCGACGTCCGCGAGCACCAGCCGTTGATGGCGCTGAGCACACCCCCCATCTGTGCGATCGACCCGGCGGTGCGCCAGGTTCGCGCCGACGAACTCGACGCCTATCTCGTCGCGGCCATCGACATGTTCATCGGCGAGGTCGGCATCGACCCGCGGATCGGTGACGGTGGCCGCGGCTATCGACGTCGGGTGGCGGGGTTGATCGCCGCGGGCCGCGCGTGGGCTCGCTTCGAACGCGGACAGGTGGTCTTCAAAGCCGAGGTGGGATCTCAGTCGCCGTCGGTCGGCCAGATCCAGGGGGTGTGGGTGCATCCCGATTGGCGGGGCCAGGGGATCGGCACCGCAGGCACGGCGACGCTGGCGGCCGCGGTGGTACGCAACGGGCGCACCGCGAGCCTGTACGTCAACAGCTTCAACACCGTCGCGCGGGCCACCTACGATCGCATCGGATTCACTCAGGTCGGCACATTCGCGACCGTTCTTCTCGACTGAGCACTCCGCCGTGGCGGCTTTTCGAGCCGTCGCCCGCGGCCGTAGGGAAATGCCATTCTCTTATTTGCATGGCCATTCTCACAAACGTGATCATGCTTCTCGGTTTCCGAGAGTACATTTCGGTCCATGCAGACTGTCCGTAGTTTCTGCCGTGTCTGTACCTCTGTCTGCGGCATCCTCGTCGACGTCGAGGGCGACGAGGTGCTCCGCGTTCGAGGTGATCAGGACCATCCGTTCTCACGCGGCTACACCTGTGCGAAAGGCCGCGCGCTGCCACTGCTGCACCACCATCCCGACCGCTTGGAGACGCCCCGCATGCGGGTGGACGGCGGGCTTGCCGACACCACGTGGGATGCCTGCCTCGACGATCTGGCGACACGACTGAAGGACATCGTGGCCCGCCACGGACCCGAATCGGTCGCTTTCTACTTCAGCACGATGGAGAGCGCCGGCTTCCGGATGGCCGAAGCGTTGCACGCCGCCATCGGCACTCCGGCAAAGTTCAGTCCGCTGACCATCGACGGCACCGCCAAGCCGCTGATCTCGGATCTGGTGGGCGGATTCATGGGCCTGTCGGGCCGGACGGACCTCGACAACGCAGAGTTCCTGTTGCTCGTCGGGGTCAATCCTGTTGTGTCACATGGCCATGCGATCTCCATGCCCAATCCGACGGGCACCGTGCGTGATATCGCCAAGCGCGGGCAGGTATGGGTGATCGACCCGCGGCGTACCGAGACCGCGCGGCTGGCCACCGGTCATCTGGCGCCACGGCCCAGCACGGACCACGCCGTACTGGCGTATCTGGTCCGCGAGGTGCTGCGCGACGGGCGCGGATCCGACGTCGGTGTTCAGGGCCTCGACGAGCTGACCGCGGCCGTGGCGCCGTTCACGCTCGAATACACCGCGACCTTCGCCGACGTCGCTGCAGAGCAGTTGGCGCAACTGTCCGCGGCCGTCCGAAACGCCTCCTGCGTCGCGATCGAGACCGGAACCGGCGTGACCATGACCGCCGACAGGGCCAACGTCACGCAATGGCTCGCATGGGTGCTGATGATCCTCACCGGAGCGATGAACCGGCCCGGTGGCACCTGGTTCCATCCCGGATTCGCTTACCAGCTGGAAGCTTTCGGCGAATTCTTGCCGATCACACCACCGGAGGGATCGTTCGGGCCCGGACCACGCAGCCGCCCGGAGGCGCAGGCGTTCATCAACGAATGGCCTTGTGCGGTCCTGCCGGACGAGATCGCGGCAGGCAACATCCGTGCGCTCATCAACGTCGGTGGCAGTTTGGTCACGTCGTTTCCCGAGACCGGCAAGTTGATCCCAGCGCTACAGAATCTGGAAGTGTTCGCCACCACCGAAATCATCAACAACGAGACGACCGAGTTGGCGACGCATGTGCTGCCGACGAAAGATCCGTTGGAACGCCCCGACATCACCATTCACGACATCCTCAGTTCGCGGGTTTCGGTGCAGTACACCGCCGCGGTCGTCGACCCGGTCGGCCAGCGCCGATCCATGTGGTGGGTCTTCGCCGAACTCGGACGGCGCCTCGGCTACGAGCTTGGGGCCCTGGGCGACCCCGACTCGAGCACCGACGACGACGTACTCGCCGTCCTGCTCGCCGGTGCGCGCGCGAAATACGACGAGGTGGCCGCAACGGGGTGGGCCGACGCAGGACGGGAGCTACCCGCCCCGTGGGTCGACGACCACATCGCGCGGATGGGCGGCTGGCGCCTGGCGCCCAAACTGCTCGTCGATCAACTCGCTGCACTCGAGCCACCCGCGCCGCTGGTGTTCATCCCGCGGAGACAGCGCAAGAAGCTCAACGGGCAACTCGACTTCCTGGGTGAACCTCCCGTCATCCTGATCCATCCGGATGACGGCGCGGCCGCAGGCGTGATGAGCGGGCGGCCGGTCACCGTCCGCAGCGCCAACGGGGAACTCACGGGCATCGCGAAAGTCGACGATTCGATACGCCGCGGCGCCGTTTCGATTCCGCACGGTCACCACGACGCCAACGTCAACCGTCTGACCAACAAAGACGACATCGACGTCGTGACGGGCATGGTGCGCTACTCCGGTATCGCGGTCAGTCTGCACCCCGCCTGACCCGATATCCGAACCCGTCGACGGGTTGGTCTTTACGCTCGTGGGCATGACCGACGAAGACCCAAGGGTTGCCCGCCGTGAGATCGCCGACGCGATGGTGCGTGCGCTCGAGCGGCGCCACGAACTCCTCGATGTCGTCGTGGCGGCCGAGGACTACGACGGCGCAATAGAGGCGATCGCAGGCCATCTCGACACGTCGGCGGCCGCCGCCGAGGCGGTGCTGCGGTTGTCGTTCGATCGGCTGACCAAGGTGTCGCGGCGCCGGATCGCCGCCGAACTCGACGATCTGAACAATCAGCTGAGCTTCACCATGGGCGAGCCCGCCAGGTCTGTGGACAGCATGGTCTTGCGTCCCTTCGCCCCGAATGACGACCGCGACATCTTCGCCGCGCGCACCGAGGATGTGCGGGAGGCGAAGATG